>NZ_SSOK01000055.1:0-112785 GCF_029871195.1 Pseudomonas sp. BN415 | reverse complement strand
AGGCGCAGGTAGCCCAGCGCCGGATCGAACGGGTTGCCGCCGCTGTAGCCGCTGCTACTGGTCAGCAGCTGGTTGATATTGAGGATGTCGCCACTGGCACCGGCAGCAAAATCGCTGACCAGCATCTGGCCGGTGGAGCCGGGCTGCAGCATGTAGGTGTCGCGTCCGCTGCCGCCGCTGACCGTGGTGACGGAGCCGGCGTTGCTCTGGTAGACATTGATCGTGTCGTCACCGGTGCCCGCGTCGAGACTGTTGCTGGTGATCAGACCGGAGCCATCTCCAACGTAGAGGGCGTCGTTGCCATCACCGCCCTGCAGCACATTGCTGCCGCTCCCGCCATCCAGAGCGTCGTTGCCGCTACCGCCGTCGAGCGTATCGTTGCCATTGCCACCAATCAAATAGTCGCCGCCGCCGCTGCCCGTCAGCGTGTCGTCGCCATCCTCGCCAACGAGCTGGCTGCCGGCGGTGTCATCGCCCGCCAGCAGCGTGTCGTTGCCCTGGCCGCCATAGAGGTAGTCATAACCTACCCCACCATCCAGCAGGTCATCCCCGCCAAAGCCATACAGCGTGTCACTGCTGCCCAACCCATAAATCGCATCGTCGACCACGCTGCCGTTGAGCACGTCCGCGTTCGGCGTGCCGACGATGGCATCCAGCAGATTGAGGCTGAAGCCTTCGCTCACCGACAACCCGCCCGAATCCGTCGCCGTGACGAGAATGGCGATGGCACCGGCTTGGGTACCGGCCGGTGGCGTACCGCTGAAGGTGCGGGTCGCCGCATCGAAGCTCAGCCAGCCCGGCAGCGGGTCGCCGTTGGCCAGGCTCGCACTAAGGGTCAGGTTGTCGCCCTGGTCCACATCGGCGAAGGTGTTGGTGGGAACCGTATAGAGGAAGGCGCGCCCCAGGGCGCTGAGCTGGTCGGCCAACGGCACCTGGAGGGTGGGTGCATCGTTGACCGCCGCCAGTTCCAGGCTGGCCGTGGTTGAAACCGTGACACTGCCATCGCTGATGACCACGGCGAAACTCACCGGGCCGTTGCGGTTGGCCGCAGGACTAAAGGTCCAGGTGCCATCGCCGTTGTCGCTCAGGCTGCCGAAGGCCGGGTCGACGCTGACGCTCTGCACGCTGAGCACATCGCCTACGTCCACATCGCTGGCATTGGCCAGCAACTGCGCAGCTGTGATGGTGTAGGCCACGTCTTCCATGCCCGCTGGCAGGCTCACCGGACCACTGACGGCGGGCGCGTCGTTAGTGTTGGCAATGCTCAGAGTGAAAACATCGCTGATGCTGAGGTTGCCGCTGTCGGTAGCGGTGACCCGGACGCTCAGGCTGCCCACCTCGGCATTACCTGGGGTGCCACTGAAGGTGCGGGTCGCCGCATCGAAGCTGAGCCAGCCCGGCAGCGGGCTGCCGTCGGCCAGGCTGGCGCTGTAGCTCAGGCTGTCGCCCAGGTCGGGATCGCTGAAGGTGCCGGCCGGCACGGTGAAGCTGAAGGCAGCATCCTCGCTGGCGGTCTGTTCAGCCAGTGGGTTGCTCACCAGTGGGGCCTGATTGAGATCCACCACCAGGACGCTGGTGATCTGAGCCGGGAGGAAATTGTCGGCGGTCAGACTGCCGGCCTGGGTGTTTTGCAGGGTCAGCACCGTCTGCCAGCCATTACCACCTGCCGCCGTGCCGTTCTGGTCCCACTGCAACAGGGTGTTCGCACCCTGCTGTACCAGGCGCAGATAGCCCAGTGCAGGATCGAAGGGGTTGCCGCTGCCGCCATAACCACTGCTGCCGATCAGCAAATTGCCGACATCGACGATGTCGCCACCCGGCCCGGTGGCGAAGTCCAGGCTGATGACCTGGCCGATGGAACCCGGAACCGGGAGGTAGGTGTCTCGCCCACTACCGCCGGTAATGGTCGCAATCGAATCCAGATGCTGCTGGGAAATCACAATCCGATCATCGCCGGCGCCGCCATCGACGATGCTGGATGCGGGTGTCTGGTTCAGGGAATCGAAATCGGTAAGGGTATCGCTGCCATCGCCACCGAACAGCACGTCGTCGCCCGCGCCGCCATTGAGATCGTCATGGCCTCCGTCGCCATGGAGGGTGTCGTTGCCCGCTCCGCCCCGGAGCACATCATTTTCGTCACCGCCACTGAGCTGGTTGTTCCCACTGTTGCCAAACAGGTGGTTGCGGCCGCTGTTGCCCGTACCGTCAAGGTTGGCCGATCCGGTCAGGTTGAGGACCTCGACATTGCTGCTCAACGTGTAACTGATCGAAGACTGGACGGTATCGATGCCTTCGTCCGCCAGTTCGTTGACCTGGTCGCCGGCGCTGTCGACCACGTAGGTGTCATCACCGACGCTGCCATACAAGGCGTCATCACCGGTTCCGCCGTCGAGGGTGTCGTTGCCGGCCAGGGCGTAAATCTGGTCATTACCTCCGAGGCCCTGGAGCTGGTCATCACCGATTCCGCCGTAGAGCACATCTGGCCCATTGGTGGCGGAGACTTGCACATTGGCGAGCAGGGTCGCCTTGTTCCAGATCGTGCCATTGGCGAACTGGACGCGATCGATCTCGTGGTCGGCGCCCAGGTAGAAGTCCTTCACGGTCAGGGTCTGGAGGGTGCCGTACACCAGCATTACCAGATCGTTGCCGGTTTTCAGGAACCGCACGTCGATGGGGTTGAGGCCGGTCAGTTGCAGGGTATCGACGTCGGTGGCTAGGCCACCGCTGTTGTCGATCACGTCGTGGCCGGAGTTCGGCCCGTACACATAGGTGTCGTTGCCCTGCCGGCCCGCCATCCAGTCGTTGCCGGCGCCGCCATTGAGGGTATTGCGGCCGCTGTTGCCCGTCAGGCGGTTGTCCAGTTCGTTACCGGTCCCGGCCAGGTTGCTGGTGCCTGTCAGTTCCAGGTTTTCCAGGTTGGCGCCCAGGGTGTAGGCAATGGACACGCGCACGGTGTCGCTGCCCGCACCCGCCCCTTCATTGACGATGTCGGTAGCCTGGGCGACCACGTAGGTGTCGTCCCCCCCGCCGCCCGCCATGGTGTCGCTGCCGGCGCCGCCGTCCAGCAGGTCGTTCCCATCGCCACCAGCCAGGCTGTCGTTGCTGGCACCGCCCAGCAGGCTGTCATTACCGGCACCCCCCTGGAGGGTGTCGATTCCATCGCCGCCATCGAGCTGATCGTCTCCATCATCACCGGTCAGGGTGTCGTTGCCGGCGCCGCCGATCAGGGTGTCGTTACCCGCGCCGCCCTGGACCAGATCATTGCCCGCGCCGCCGTCAAGCCGGTTGTCACCGGCATTTCCGATCAGGGTGTTGGCCAGTGTGTTGCCGGTACCGGCCAGATTGGCGTCGCCGAGCAGCGTCAGGCGCTCGACATTGCTGCCGAGGGTGTAGTCGATGCTGGACTCCACGGTGTCGTCGCCGCCGTTCAGCGCTTCCACCACCAGGTCGGCAAACTCATCGATCACATAGGTGTCATTACCCAGCCCCCCCTCCATGCGGTCTGCACCTGTTCCGCCGTCCAGTCGGTCATTGCCGCCGTTCCCCAACAGGGTGTCATTGCCGCCCAGACCCTGGAGCTGGTCATCGTCCGGGTTGCCCTGCAGGATGTCGTCGCCCTCAGTTGGCGTTGCAGGGGGATAGAAGAGGTTGGCAAGGATCTGTGTACCGGTCCAGCGCGTACCATCGGCAAATTGGATGCGATCGATAGCGTGGTCTGCATCCAGGAAGTGTTGGCTGACCGTCAGCGTCTCGCCTGTGGCGATCACTGTCAGCACCAGGTCGTTGCCCATTCGGGTCAGGCGGATCTGGGCGATGTTGAGATTGGTCAGGCGAATACTGTCGAGGTCGCTTGCCAGGCCGCCGCTGTTGTCGATGACGTCATGACCCGATCCCTGGCCAAATAGATAGGTGTCGTTGCCCTGGCGTCCAGCCAGCCAATCGTTTCCGGCGCCACCATCCAGCGTATTGCTGCCGCTGTTACCGGTGAGCCGATTGTCCAGCGCGTTGCCGGTACCACTGAGTCCGCTGGCGCCCGTCAGCTCCAGATTTTCCAGGTTTTCGCCCAGGGTGTAGGAGATTGCTGCACGAACCGTGTCGTTGCCTTCGCCAAGTGCTTCACCGACGACGTCGCCGGCCTGTGCGACGACATAGATATCGTCGCCCAGGCCACCGGCCATGTTGTCGTTACCGGCGCCGCCGTCGATCAGGTCATTGCCATCACCACCAGAGACGCTGTCGTCACCCGCCCCGCCCAGCAGAATGTCATTGCCACCGCCGCCAAGGAGGAAGTCCGCCCCGATGCCACCATCGAGCTGGTCATCACCGCTGCCACCATCCAGCAGGTCGCTACCGGCTTCCCCACGCAAGGTGTCGTTGCCACCCAACCCATTAAGGATGTCTGCACTGCCAGTACCCGTCAGGACATTGTCGTTCTCGTTACCGTTTACAGTTGCCATGTTTGATCACCCTCAGGAATGGCGGCACGTTGACGGTACGAATCTAGTTTTCGGACCTGCCATTGCCATCATTCGTTTGAATGATCGAGAGAACCGTTTAACTGTCCTGAACGACCACTGATCATGGTCCTGAAAGACGACGAACGGTCAAGCGAAGTATCAGTCGCAACCTACGACAGCAACCCCGCCATGGTCCGCTCACCCAGCGCCGGACCGATGCTCATGCCGACGCCGCTGTGCATCAGCACGGCGGTCACCCCCGACGCTGCCTTGAGCACCGAGAAGGGTCCCGGCCCACGGGCGCCGTAGACGCCCTGCCAGCGCTCGACAACGGTCAGGCGGGTGCCCAGGGTGTGTTCGGCCAGCGCCAGCATGATGTCGTCCACGGCTTCGGCGTTGAAGGGTGATGCATCTACACCGTAGTGGTGGGAATCGCCGACGATCAGCTCGCCGTAAGGCGTCGGACTCACCAGCAGATGGATGCCGTGCTCTTCCAGTTCCGGTTGCTGGCTCCGGATCTGTTCGCGGATGGCCTCGGCTTCCGGCAGGTCGGCGAAGGCGCCGTAGTGCACGCAGCTGAGGCCGGTGAGCACTGCCTGGTTCAGGCCGAAGTCGTGCTCCGGGCGCACCCGCAGCATCTGCAAGCGGCACACCCGGGGTTGCAATGGCGCGATCTGTTCGGCCAGCAGGGTCTGGTAGTCATGCCCCGAGCAGACGACGATCTGCTCCGCGCGACAACTGCCCTTGGTGCTGTGGATAACCCCCGGTTCGACCTCGCGCACCAGGGTGGAAAAATGGAATTCGACGCCATGCTCGCGGCGCAAGTAGTCCACCAACGCGGGAATGGCCTCGCGGGAATAGATCTGCTGGTCGTCCAGGCCGAGCAATGCCGCGCGGTGGTGGCTGAATTGTCCTTGGTAGAGGTCGTGCAGGCGCTCGCCACGCAGCAGTTCGACGCGATAGCCGTGTTCCGGCGCGCGCACTTCGCAGAAGGCTTCCAGCAACTCTTCCTCGGCACAGGTGCGGGCAAACAACAGGGAGCCGTTGCGGCGTATCTGGAAGCCGGCGCCTTCGGCCCAGCCGGCCCAGATTTCACGGCTGTCGCGGGCCAAGGCATGCATGGGGCCAGGCGGCTGGCCAGTGACCAGGGCCTGACCGAAGTTGCGCACCGACGCGCCCAGCGGTGTGGCGCTGCGTTCGAAGACGCTGACGCGCAGACCGCGCCGGGCGGCGGCGTAGGCGTGGGAAAGGCCGAGGATGCCGGCGCCGATGATGGCGATATCGGTGTCTTGGAGGGGCATGGGGTTCTCCTTGAAAGCTCTTGCCGTCCCGATTCCCCTCACCCCGGCCCCGCTCCGCGCCCCTGCCTGGCGCTTCGCGCTCAGGCGCTCATAAGCACTGGAAGCAGTGCTTCCAAAAGCGTGCCTATTCGCCCCAGGGGGAGAGGAGGAAAGCAGTGAGGCGGGAAGAAGTGCGGGCCTGTTAGTTACTGCGGCAGCTTCTCGGACTTGCCGTCGTAGCGCTTGCGCCATTCGGCCAGGATCTGGTCGCGGTTCTGCGAGGCCCAGGCGAAGTCGTTCTTGATCAGGCGCTGCTCATAATCCGCGGGCAGTTCGGTCTGCGGCTTGGCGATGCCGGGGGCGGCGAGTACCGCGAAGTTTTCCTTGTACAGCTCCATGGCAGCCGGGCTGGCGGAGAAGTCGGCGAGCTTCTTCGCCGCCTCGATCTGGTCGGTGCCCTTGACGATGCCGGTGGCTTCGATTTCCCAGCCCAGGCCTTCCTTGGGCAGGACGATGTCCAGCGGTGCGCCCTGGCGCTTGAGCTGCACGGCGGGGTACTCGAAGGAAATGCCGATGGGGAACTCACCTGCGGCGGCCAGCTTGCACGGCTTGGAGCCGGAATGGACGTACTGGCCGATGTTCTGGTGCAGGCCATCCATGTAGGCCCAGCCCTGCGTCTCACCGAAGGTTTGTAGCCAGGCGCTGACATCGAGGAAGCCAGTGCCGGAGGACGCCGGGTTCGGCATCACGATCTTGCCCTTGTACTCAGGCTTGGTCAGGTCTTCCCAGCTGCCGGGCTTGGTCAGGCCCTGCTTCTCGGCTTCCACGGTGTTGAAGCAGATGGTGGCGGCCCAGACGTCCATGCCCACCCAGGCCGGCGGGTTGGCGGCGTCGCGGTAGTTCGCACCGATGGTTTCCAGGTGCTTGGGCGCGTACTTCTCCAGCATGCCCTGCGCATCGAGGATGGCCAGGCTGGAGGCAGCCAGGCCCCAGACGGCGTCGGCTTGCGGGCGATCCTTCTCGGCCAGCAGCTTGGCGGTGATGATGCCGGTGGAGTCGCGCACCCACTTGATCTCGATATCCGGGTTCTGCGCTTCGAAGGCCTTCTTGTAGGCGGACAGCTGTTCGGCTTCCAGGGCGGTGTAGACGGTCAGCTCGGTGGCGGCCTGGGCCTGGAGGCTGAAGCCAGCCATCACGGCGGCGGCGAGAGCGAGGCGTTTGAACATGGAAAGCTCCTTGTCGGGGTTGGCTTGCGGTTGTGGTTGTTCAGGCGGTGGCCGGCGCACCCTGGCGCCAGGCCTGGGACCGGCGCAGCAAACCGCGCGAAGTCCAGGCCAGCAGCAGGGATACGGCAGCCGAGGTGAGCAGGATCAGGGTGGACATGGCGGCCGCGCCGCCGACGTTGCCGGCGTCGTCCATGTTCAGCACCGCCACGGCGGCGAGGATGCTGTCCGGGCTGTAGAGAAAGATGGCGGCGGACACCGTGGTCATGGCCGAAACGAACAGGTAGCGGATGATGTCCAGCAGCGCCGGCAGGCAGATCGGCACCGTCACCCGCAGGTAGTGGCGCCAGAGCGGGGCCTTGAGCGACAGCGCGGCGGCTTCGAACTCGCCATCCAGCTGACGCAACGCGGTGGTGGCGGTCATCTGCGCAGTGGTGAGGAAGTGCGCGATGGAGCAGATCACCAGCAAGGCCATGCTGCCGTACAGGGCATGCAGCGGGTTGCCCGGCAGGTTGAAAAAGAACACGTAACCGAGGCCGAGCACCAGGCCGGGCACCGCCATGGGCACGAAGCTCAGGAAGCGCAGCGCCTGGTTCAGCCACTGCTGGCCTCGGGTCTTCTCCATCAGGTAGGCGCCGGTGAAGATCAGCGCGCTGCCGAAAATTGCCGTGCAGGTGGCCAGGGTCAGGCTGTTGCGATAGGCCAGCCAGCCGCCACCTGCGGTTTCCTCGAAGGCGTAATGACGCAGGGACAGCGACAGGTTGTAGGGCCAGAACTTCACCAGGGACGAATACACCGCCATGCCCAGCACCAGCAGGAGGATGGCGCAGACCACCAGCACCAGGGCCAGGAAGCAGGCATCACGTCCCCGCGACGGCGCCGGGTGAAAGACTTGGGCACGACCGCTCATGGCCTCGCCCTGACGGCGGCGCAGCCAGGCATCGACGCCAAAGCTGAGCAGCGCCGGCAGCAGCAGCACCATGCCGATCAGCGCGCCGCGGCCGAACTGCTGCTGGCCGACGACGGCCTTGTAGGCCTCCAGCGCCAGCACCTGATAGTCGCCACCGACGACCACGGGCACACCGAAGTCGGTGATGGTCAGGGTGAACACCAGGCAGAAGGCGGCGAACACGGCCTGGCGGGTGGCCGGCCAGGTGATGCTGCGAAAAGCCTTCCAGGGACCGGCACCCATGCTGGCGGCGGCGTCGAACAATCGCGCATCCGCCATGCCCAGTGCCGAAAGCAACACCATCAACGCATGGGGGAAGGTGTAGATGGCTTCACCCAGGACGATGCCCCAGAAGCCGTAGATGTTGTCCGGAAGCCAGTCGCGCAACAGGCCCTGGTTACCGAACAGGTAGATCAGCGCGATGCCCGGCAGCATCGACGGCGCCAGCAACGGCAGCAGGGAGATACCACGCCACAAGCCCTTGGCAGGAATCAGCGTACGTTGCAGGGCATAGGCGAACAGGTAGGCGGTGGGTACCACGATGGCGGCCACACTGAGGGACACCTTCAGGCTGTTGCCCAGCAACCAGTGGAAGTTGGCGCTGGCGAACAGCTCACGGGCCGCCGCGAAACCGCCCCCCTGTCCTGCTTCGCCGCTGAAGCCACGCCAGAAAATGGCCAGTAGCGGCAGCAGCACGGCGAGGGTCAAAAAGCCCAGCAGCAGGTACTTGCCCCCCGCCACGAAGAGTCGGTCGCCCAGTTCGGCGCGAAGGGAACCCTTGGCCCAGGATTTTTCCAGCTTGATCACGGCTTCCATCTCAGGCGAACACCTGCAGGCTGCGGGCGGGCAAGGCCACCCAGATATCCGGCGTGCCAAGGCGCGGCAGGCTTTCTGGGTCCAGCTCGGCGAGCAGCGGATGGCCCGGCAGTTGCTCCAGCTCGAAGCTCATGCGGCAGCGGTTGCCGAGGAAAGTGATCTCCCGAACCTGGGCGCGAAAACGGTTGTCCTGCTGCTCGGACGGGTTGATGGCGATGCCTTCCGGCCGGCAGAACAGGCGCCCACTGGCTGCACCGTTGGCCGACTCGGGCAGGCGAAGATCGAGGCTGCCGACACGCGCATGGCCGTTCTGGCGGGACTCGAAAGGCAACCAGTTGCCCTGGCCCACGAACTCAGCGACGAAGGGCGTGGCCGGCTGCCGATAGATATCCCGCGGGGTGCCGTACTGCTCGACGCGGCCCTGGTTCATCACCGCAATGCGGTCGGCCATCAGCATGGCTTCGTCCTGATTGTGAGTGACCATCAGGGTGGTGATACCGAGGCGCTTCTGCAGCTGGCGCAGCTCGGTGCAGAGGTGCTCGCGCACACGGGCATCCAGGGCCGACATGGGTTCGTCCAGTAGCAGCAGGGACGGCGCAGGTGCCAGGGCACGGGCCAAGGCCACGCGCTGCTGCTGGCCACCGGACAGCTGGCCGGGAAACTTCTTCTCGCTGCCGGCCAGGCCAACCAGGTCCAGCATCTCGGCGACACGGGCACGGATCTGCTCGCGGCTGCTGCCGGCCAGCCCATAGCCGATGTTCTGCTCGACGGTCAGGTTGGGGAACAGCGCGTAGGACTGGAACAGGATGCCGTAGTCACGGGCCTGCGGCGGCAGGCGGGAAATGTCGCGCGCCCCGATGTGCAGGGTGCCGCTGTCCTGCTGCTCCAGGCCGGCGATGCAGCGCAGCAGCGTGGTCTTGCCGCAGCCGGACGGCCCCAGCAGGCAGACCAGCTCGCCTTCGGCGATATCCAGGGAAACCCCGCCAAGGGCAGTGAAATGGCCGAAGCGCTTGTGGATATCACGCACCTTCATATGGGTGGCGTGCTGGTTGGCTGGGGTCATGGCGGTACCTCGTTAAGCGGTTGGCATGCACAGCTGCATGGCTCGACGAGGTGGATGCTAGGGAGGGATTGCGAAGGCTAGATGGCGGTTAGGCAAAGTACGCCGATAGTGACATTGGTGGATTTGGGATAGGCGGTTGGACGTCGAGCAAGGTGGACATCGCTTTTCATGTCCACCAGCGGCGCCCTGCCGGACTCCGACGGTGGATCGATGAAGCGTGATCCACCCTACTCCGAGACTTCGCGGGCCAGGGCCAGGAACGCTGCCGGCAATCGCGCCTGGCGACGCTCCTTGAGGCAATAGAGGTATTCGTCGATGTGCGGCGCGCCCTTGAGCTCGATCACCCGCAGCTCGGGGTTATCCGGGACTTCGTGGCGGGCGATGATGCTGATGCCGAGGTTGCGGATCACCGCCTCTCGGATGGATTCGCGACTGCCGATTTCCAGCAGCGGGCCGATGGAAATGCCGGCATCCCTGAGCATGTCTTCGGTGAGCTGGCGCGTGGTCGAGCCGGATTCGCGCATCAGCAGGCAGTGGCCCTTGAGATCGTCCAGGCTGACGGACTTGCGCCGCGCCAGGGGGTGTTCACGGTGCACCGCGAGCACCAGCGGGTCGCTACCGAGGATGAGGCGGGTCAGGCGGGCATCGTCCAGTTTCTGCGAGGAGGCGGCGAGGTCGACGCGGTATTCCTCCAGGGATTCGATCACCTGCTGGGAGTTGCCGATCTCCAGGGAGACATCCGTCTGCGGGAAGCGAGTGCGGAAGACCCGCACCAGGTCGAGGATGTAGTAAGGCGCGGTGGCGCCGATGCGCAACGTGCCCTGCATCTGTCCGCAGTTACGCAGGAAGAACTCGATATCGGCCTCCTGCTGCAGCAGCACCTTGACCATGGGCAGTAACCGCGCGCCCTCCTCGCTCACCGTCAGGCGGCGGCCGCCCCGGTGGAACAACTCGACGCCGTACTGGCTTTCCAGGTTACGGATCTGGGTCGTCACTGTGGGCTGGCTGAGGCCGAGCTTCTTCGCCGCCTGGGTGATGCTGCCCAGGCGGGCGACCATGTAGAAGGCCTTGAGCTCAGCGCTGAGCATGGCGAGGGAACCTCGAAGCTGAAAAGTCCGGGCATTCTAGCCGCACACCAGGACAGCTCCGATAGCTGTGGGGGCGAATTCATTCGCAGAGGAGGACGAAGTCCCACGACGGTTGGCGTCAAGCGAAGCGCGGCCCGGCAAACCACCGCTCCTCGACTGTGCCGGGCTCCGCCTGTCACGGCCCTACAGGATTGCGTTCACTGGCAAAGCAGGACACAGACCTGCCGGTGGAACCTACAGCCTGTGCGCGATGCTACCTTCAGGAAAGATCAAAGACTGTCAAAAACCATCAAAACGACACCCGCCATGGCCGATGCTGTGACCCTTTCCCGCTGTACCGCCCTCCTCTGCCTGCTGGGTGGCGAGCAGTTGAGTGCGGCTGATCCACAACCGCCGGAAGCCCCCGCGCTGGTGATCAGTGGCAGCCGTTACCGGGCACCGGCCTTCGACCTGCCGTTCTCGGTGGACCGGGTCGACCCGGTGCAACGGGCACAGCCCGGCATCAACCTTTCCGAGCAGCTCACCGGCGTGCCCGGCCTGGCCATCCAGAACCGCCAGAACTACGCCCAGGAGCCGCAACTCTCCTCCCGCGGCTTCGGCGCCCGGTCAGCCTTCGGTGTGCGCGGCATCAAGCTGCTCAGCGACGGTATTCCCGCGACGACTCCGGACGGCCAGGGCCAGGCCTCCAGTTTCGACCTGGACGTGCTGGACCACATCGAGGTGTTGCGCGGGCCCTTCGCGACCACCTACGGCAGCAATTCCGGCGGCGTGGTGCAGCTGTTCTCTCGCGACGGCGAAGGTCCGCCGCGCCTGTCCGGTGGTGCCACCCTGGGGAGCTGGGCGACCCAGCGGGAGAGGCTGACCCTGGAAGGCGGTGACGACCGTGTCGGCTACCTGGTCAACCGCTCCCACTTCGAGACCGACGGCTACCGTGACCACAGCGCCGCGCTGATCGACAAGGCATTCGCCAAACTCACCCTGCGCCCCGACGCCGATACGCGCCTGGCGCTGATCTACAGCGACCTCGATCAGAATGGCACCCAGGACCCGCAAGGACTGAGCTGGCAGGCCTATCGCCAAGACCCACGTTCGGTGTCGGCCAACACCCTGCTGTTCAACACGCGCAAGACCGTGGACCAGCACCAGGGCGGCCTCAACCTGGAACGCCGCTTCGATGATGCCAGTTGGCAGACGACGCTCTACAGCGGTACCCGGCGGGTGATCCAGTTCCAATCCATCCCCGTGGCAGTACAGGCCAACCCACGGCATTCCGGTGGGGTGATCGACTTCGATCGCGAGTACCACGGCATCGGCAGCCGCTGGATCCAGCCCTTCGACACCGACCTGGGGCGTTTCATCGCCACCGCGGGCGTCGACTACGACCAGTCCAGCGACGATCGCCAGGGCTACGAGAACTTCATCGGCGACACTCTGGGGGTGAAAGGCGCCTTGCGCCGTGACGAACGCGACGAGGTGACCAGCGCCTCACCCTACGTGCAGCTCTCTTGGGAACGCGGCGATCTCCGGGTGCTGGCGGGCCTGCGGCACAACGAGGTGGCGTTCGAGGTCGATGATCACTATCTCGTCAACGGTGACGACAGCGGCCACGTCACCTACCGCGAGACGACGCCCAGCCTGGGTCTGACCTACGCCCTGACGCCGGACCTGAACCTGTACGCCAGTTGGGCACGGGGCTTCGAGACGCCAACGCTCAACGAGTTGTCCTATTCCGGCGCCGATGGCGGGTTCGGCTTCGGCCTGCAACCCGCCAGCAGCCGTCAGTTGGAAGTCGGACTCAAGGCCCTGCTGCCGCGAGACGGCCGACTGGAGCTGGCGCTGTTCGAGATCCGCACCGAGGACGAACTGGTGGTGGCCGCGTCCCAGGGCGGACGCACCCGCTACCAGAACGCCGCCGAGACCCGCCGCCGAGGCCTGGAGCTGGGCCTGGAACAACCGCTGCACCAGGACTGGCGCCTTGAGCTGGCTTACACCTGGCTGGACGCCCGCTACACGGAGCCCTTCAGCAGCGCCGGGCAAACCATCCCGTCAGGCAAGCGCATGCCCGGCATCGCCGAACACACCCTTTTCGCCACCCTGGCCTGGTCACCCCGCAGCGGCCTGGATACCGGCCTGGAGGGCCAGTGGCGCAGCAGCCTGGAGGTCGAGGACAGCGCCCGGTCCCGCGCCGCGCCGGGTTTTGCCCTGGCCAACGCGTACCTGCGCCTGGTGCAGCGCCAGCGCTCCTGGACCTTCAGCCAGACCCTGCGGCTCGACAATCTCTTCGACCGCGACTACGTCGGCTCGGTGATCATTGGCGAGGGCAACCAGCGCTACTACGAGGCGGGGGCCGGGCGCAGCTGGTACGCCGGCCTGGCGCTGGAGTACGCCTTCGACTGAAGCCGCATCAGTCACGTCCCAGCAACGGATCGAGCTGCCCTTGCCGCTCCAGCGCCGCCAGGTCGTCAAAGCCCCCGACATGGCGCGAGCCGATGAAGATCTGTGGCACGCTGCGACGTCCGCCGCTGCGTTCGAGCATTTCCCGGAAGCGCTCCGGGTCGAACTGGACATCCACCTCGGTGGCCCGCACACCCTTGCGCTGCAGCAGGGACTTGGCGGCGACGCAGTAGGGGCAGGTGCGGGTGGTGTAGAGAATCACATCGTTCATGGCGAGGCTCCTGGCGAGCGGGCAGTCACCTGCCCGCGTGGATAGAGGGTCACTGGGCCGGCGGGAAGTCCACGTCGGTGTGGGCGAGGTTGTTGAGGTAGTTGGTCAGGGTCATGAGTGCTACCTGGGCCACCACCTCGATCAGCTTGGCGTCGGAGATTCCGGCAGTACGGGCGGCCGCCAGTTGGGCCTCGTCCAGGGCACCGCGATTCTCGGCCACCTGGCGGGCGACGCGCGTCAGGGCGTCCAGCTCACCGGCCCGCGCAGCCTGGATCTCGCCGTCGGACAGGCCGGCCTTGGCACTGAAGTAGCCGTGGGCGGCCAAGCAGTAGTCGCAACCGTTGAGTTCGGAAACCGCCAGGGCGATCTGCTCCCTCTCCCGCGCACCCAGGGTGCCCCGGGACAGGGTCTGGGAAAGCTGCAGGTAGCCGGACAGTACGGAGGGTGCGTGGGCGAGGGTCTGGAACAGGTTGGGGACGAATCCGATCGTTTTCTGCACGCCGTCCAGCAGTGGACGGGCAGCGGCGGAGACTTCTTCAGCGCTGGCAATGGCAATACGGGGCATGGCGGACTCTCCTGTGAATGGTTATCCCCTGTCGGGTACGGCGTCCATTCTAGGGGCCCACCCAGCCCCCTTGGACGCAGGAACTCGCCAATTTGCAACCAATCGTCCAGACTTTAGTTTTTTGACAGGAGTCCGATCATGGACCGTCTTTCCGTCCTACTGGGGCACTTCGGCGTTCAGGCCGGTACCTTCTTCAGTGGCGTTTTCTGCGGCCTGGAAGCCTTCGGCCGGGAAGGTCAAAGCGGCCACGTCCACCTGCTCCAGGGGGGCCGGGCGGACCTGCACATGGCGGATGGCAGTCGTTGGAAACTGGAGGAGCCCACCCTGGCCTTCTTTCCCCGGCCCTACACACATCGCCTGGAGTCCACCGAGCGCGACGGCACCCGACTGGTGTGCGCCACCCTGGCCTTTGGCGGTGCCTCGGGTAATCCGCTGGCGAGCGCCCTGCCCGACTATCTGGTGCTGCCGCTGAAGGACTTGCCGCTGCTGGCGGGCAACCTGGATTGGCTGTTCGCCGAGGCCTTCGGCGATGAGTGCGGTCGCCGCGCGGTGATGGATCGACTGTTCGAGTTACTGGTGATCCAGTTGCTGCGCCACCTGCTGGCCCATAGCGGCCTCGCCACCGGCATGCTGGCGGGCCTGGCCGACCCGCGCCTGTCCAGGGCCCTGAACCTGATGCACGAAGATCCAAAGCACTCCTGGACCGTGGCCGAACTGGCCAGCGCGGCCAACATGTCCCGCGCTGCCTTCGCTGCGCACTTTCGCGAAGTCACCGGCCACACCCCGGCCGACTACCTCGTGCATTGGCGCATGGGCCTGGCGCAGAAGCTGCTCCGCGATGGCCGGCCAATTCCCCATGTGGCGGACGCAGTGGGCTACGAAAGCCCTTCAGCGCTGGCACGGGCGTTCCGCCGCAAGACCGGGGCGAGTCCGCGGGAATGGCTGATGGCACAGGGTTGAACGAAAGGAAACGATGGCCGGAGCGGCGAGGAAATGGCGTCCCAGAGTGGGTTCGAACCACCAACCCTTCGACCGCCTCCCCTTCGGCTTACCCCCGCGCAGTCCGGACCTCAATTCGAGATAGCGCCAGGCCTGAACGAAAAAAGCGCCCCCCAAAGATGGCGCTTATGTCTAATCGTCACTCGACCGTAGTTTGGCGCGGAGAAACCCAACATGAATGGGCCCACTGTAAGTTCAGGCACTAGGCGCTGCAGGAGTGCAAATGGGCATGAGCGCAGACTTTATACGTCGCGCATTTTCCATGTATACTTGAACGCAGAAAATCCGTAACGCTCCCACTAGTTTTTGCGAGAACACCAATGACCATGGAAAAGAAAGTCGCCGAAAACGGCACGGACTCCGTAAAGACCAGGACGTACGAGTACATTCGCGACAGCATCCTGCATGGGAAATTCCCTTCCGGCTCCTTTGTCGAAGAAGGTGTCATTGCCAGTGAAATAGGCGTTTCCAGAACACCCATCAGAGAAGCATTCAACAAGCTCAGCGCGGAAGGTTTCGTCGAACTCATTCCCAGGCGCGGCGCGAGAGTCAGGGCGATATCACCCAGCGAAATGCACCAGTTCTTCGAAGCACGCATAGTGATCGAAACCTATGCAGCCCGCCAGGTCTGCGAGATTCGCCCGCCGATTCCAGCACGGGTGGACGAGCTAGTCAGCGAGATGGCGACGCTCACGCAGTTCATCATGGCTCACGAAATCGCAGAACTCGACCGGGAGCTTCACCGAACCATCGTCCAACTGTCAGGCAATGAAGTGCTGCTGGAACTCTACGATGCCCTGCAGTTCCGCCACCTGCTTGCCTGTGCATCCATACCGATCGACTCCAAGTTGCTGAGCATCGTGTTGGAAGAGCACAAGGAATTGGTCAGCGCGCTCAAGGCTTACGACGGCGACGCCATGGTCGAGATTCTCACGAAGCACCTTGATCCCAATCTTGCACTGCGCTTTAGACGATTCTGAATGCGCCTAGGTATTCAGTGGGGGTCACTGGGCCTGGGTCCGAGATTCCCACCCCATCGCGGACAAGGATCGGTCCGAAGTGGCAGTGATGTCCGGGAACGGGCGTCCTTCTGCGGCCCGAATGCCCAAAAGGCCCAAGGGCTCATCCATCACTTGCAGCTTCTTCTCCGATCTACGCGATGCAGCTGACCGGGTTGCTAGCGGTTTCGGAAACGAGGGCAATGCCCTCGTTTTTTTTCGCCCTCGGTTTTTCGGCACAACCAGGCATCATCCATTTCTCTATGTATTTTTACTTCCGCTTGAACTCCGGGAGTCACACTCGTGTGACGTGCCCATTTTCCCGCCCGCCGTGACGAAATGCCTCTCGTACCGGTTTGTACCGAATTAAGGGCCGACTTCCGGGAAACTCCTGCAACGCAAAAGGCCCCGCGTTAAAACGCGGAGCCTACGTCCAGGCTTGTGACTTCGAGGCCATCCCTGACGCTCGTCGTCCCTAGCTGCAGTTTGCGATTCCAACCGGAACCCGTTTGCGCACGAACGACCGATCCGACAGCAGGAAGTGAGAAAGAGCTGGCACCAGGATCAGCGCGCCCAGCATATTCCAGATGAACATGAACGACAGCAGGATGCCCATGTCGGCCTGGAACTTGATCGGTGAGAACACCCAGGTCACCACGCCGATCGCCAGGGTGACACCGACCAACCCCACCACCTTGCCGGTGAAAGTAATCGCATACCTGTAGGCATCGGCCAGCGAGTCGCCCTGGCGCTGCCTGGCCAGCTGAATACTCAGCAAATAAAGCGCGTAGTCGATACCGATGCCAACCCCCAGCGCGATCACCGGAAGCGTCGCGACCTTCACACCTATGCCCAGGACGACCATGAGGGCCTCGCATAGGATCGAGGTCATGACGAGCGGGATGACCGCCACCAACACCGCCCTCCAACTGCGGAAGGTGATGAAGCTCAGCAGGATCACTGCCGAGTAGACATACAGCAGCATCGTGCGGTTGGCGTCACGCACGACGATGTTCGTTGCTGCCTCGATGCCGGCGCTACCGGCCACCAGCATGAACTGCCGGTCAGCCGTACTGCGTTCGGCAATAAAACGTTCGGACACCTCGAGGACTCGGTCCAGGGTTTCCGCCTTGTGATCGGTCAGGAACGCGATGATAGGCATGACCGAGGCATCGCCATTGAACAGTTCCGGGCTGTTGACCGAGGCGACCTGGCTCCCGTAGTTGAGGATGTCCTGGTTGCGGGACAGGGTCAGCCATTTCGGACTGCCTTCGAACGTGCCACTGGTGACCTGGCGAACGGCATCCACCAGGGAGGTCGTCATCTGCACACCCGGAATGCGCCGCAACTCCCAGGCAAGGCGATCAGCCTCTATCAGGCTCTCGTACTTGTAGCTGCCATTGGCCGGCGTCTTCAGGATCACCGCGAATAGATCGCTGGACAGGGAGTAGTGCCCGGTAATGTAGGCGTTGTCCCGGTTGTAGCGGGAGTCCGGTCTCAACTCCGGCGCCCCCGGATCGAGGTCACCTATTTTCAGGCCGAGGCTGACGCCGAAGCCAGCCACCACCAGAACGAGCGCCCCCAGGACCGCGAAAACGGCCCAGCGAGCGGTAGTGAATCGCTCCAGGCAACGCCATACCGACCCCGCCTCGCCGCGTTGTTCCGAAGCCAGGCTCCGGCGCGCCGCAGTGGTTCCCACGCCGGTAAAGGACAGCAGCACTGGCAGCAGCAGCAGGTTGGTGAAGATCAGCACGGCGACGCCGATGCTCGCGGTCAGGGCCAGGTCCTTGATCACCGGGATGTCGATCACCATCAGCACGGCGAACCCGACCGCATCGGCAACCAGCGCGGTCGCTCCCGCGAGAAACAGCCGGCGGAAGGTGTAGCGCGCCGCCACCAACTTGTGGGTACCCCGCCCGATGTCCTGCATGATGCCGTTCATTTTCTGCACGCCATGGGAAACCCCGATGGCGAAGACGAGGAAAGGCACGAGCATCGAATAGGGATCGAGGTCGAATCCGAGGGCCGTCGCAATGCCTAGTTGCCAGATGGCCGCGATGATCGAACAGTTGATCACCAGCGCCGTGCTGCGCAGGCAACGGGTATAGGCATAGATGATCAGGGTCGCGACGGCCGCGGCGACCGCGAAGTAGAAGAAGACCTGGATGAGACCGTCGATGAGGTCGCCCACCAACTTGGCGAAACCGATCACGTGAATCTTGATGGCCGGTGTTTCCTGGCTGCGAATGCGTTCCTCCAGGGCGGTGGACAGCGCCCGGTAGTCCAGCTTCCTGCCAGTCGCCGGATCGGCGTCCAACAGGGGCACGACGATCATCGCCGAGCGCAGGTCCGTTCCTACCAGGCTGCCGACGATGCCCGCTCGGTTGATGTTTTGCCGTAGCAGTTCGATCTGCTGTGAACTGCCGTCATAGGTCGGCGGCAGCACGGGGCCACCGGTGAAGCCTTCTTCGGTGACTTCCATCCAGCGGACCGCAGGTGTCCAGATGGATTTCACCCAGGCCCTATCGACACCCGGGATAAGCACTAGCTCGTCGTTGATACTCTGAAGGGCGGCCAGATACTCCGGATCGAAGATGTCGCCCTCCACGTTCTCGACAACGACCCGGATGGTGTTGCCGAGTCCGCGCAGCTCAGACTTGTTGTCGATGAAATTCTGGATGTACGCATGGCTCTGCGGAATCATCCGCTCGAAACTGGCATTGATAGTGGTGTTCTTCAACTGATAGCCCAGCAGCAGGGTCAGTGCCGCGCACAGCAGGAGCACGCCCCACCGGTAGTTGAAGACCACACGCTCAAGCCATCCGCCGGATGCCCGGTCGAATTGCCTGTAGTCGGAAATGACCGGCATTTCCGAATTGTTATCACTGGAAAGGGCCACGACTATTCTCCACTCACGATTCCGCTCAACGAAGCACCTGTTGACTCAGTCCCCGCCCGCCCCCAACCACGAATGATTTGCCATTGTTCAGCGGAAGGATTGATGCGGCAGACGGCACAGGTTCCAAACCAGGTACAGCGGCGAAGTGCTCACCGTTGTCCCGGCTCACCACGAGCTGCCCGTCTGTGCTGAGCAACAGCACGTCTCCAGAGGGCGTCACGCCGT
The DNA here is from genome assembly GCF_029871195.1 of Pseudomonas sp. BN415. Classification (NCBI taxonomy): domain Bacteria; kingdom Pseudomonadati; phylum Pseudomonadota; class Gammaproteobacteria; order Pseudomonadales; family Pseudomonadaceae; genus Pseudomonas; species Pseudomonas sp. BN415. Next base: position 93,558 of record NZ_SSOK01000055.1, on the reverse strand, counting down.
CGGCGACCAGGCTCGTCGAGAGCCCCGTGTCCACCTTCCGCCAGCTCGCGCCGCCGTCGGTGGAACGCATGATGTGCCCCCTTAGCCCATAGGCCACGATATGGCCGGGGTTGCCTGTCACGCCGAAGAAGGTTCCGCCATGTCCGGTGTCGAGATTCCTGAAGCGGCCGGCCTGGCGATCGAGCTTCATGACCAGGCCATACTCCCCGGATACGTACAGCTCCTCGCCAATCGCACGAATCGCATAGAGGTGAAAGGCCTCGGGATTCTCAGCCCTGTCGGACCACGACTCCCAGGATTCGCCACCGTCCACCGTGCGGAGGATCTGGTTGAATGCCCCCACCACGAAACCCTGCTCTTCTGTCTCGAACCACACCCCAAGGAAGGACAGGTCGGGAGCCACCACGGGGTCGCGCTCGGCGCCGCTCGACGAAGCGGGCGCCAGCGAACTCTGTGCCATACGCGCATCGAGCTTGCGCTCCCAGGACTCGCCACCGTCCGTGGTTCGCAGCACCACCCCATCATGGCCGACTGCCCACCCCACCTTCGGACTGGGAAAGCTCACCGCATTTAGGTCTGAGGAAACCGGCACCCTAGACTGCCGCCATGTGGCGCCGTCATCGTCGGAGTAGACAATGTGCCCACGACGCCCGACGCCGACGATGCGCTTCCCGGCCATCGCCAGCCCGGTGATCAACTGCCTGGAGGCCAGCTCGGTCATGGCCGCTGGGGTATCCAGAACATCCTGGAAACCTTCGTTCGCCCATGCCGTAGACAGCGGGACGCTGGCCATCCCGATCGCCATCGAAATCAGTAGATAACAGGCTTTCATCACCTCATCACTCCTATGCACGCCCATTAAAAACCCCTCCAGACGCCAGGCATCTGGAAGGGTCCTCCGTGTTGATCAGCGCACGCCGCGTCCGGCCAGGGAATCAGCGTTCCAGTCCCGCTCGGAAAGCGGGTCGATGTACTTCAAACCACCTTTCTCGCCTCCCAGGTGAACGACCATGGCGTAGTTGCCGGCAACTAGGTCATAGGCGAAGTAGGAACTGGTGAAGGGCGCAACGGCGTCATAGCTTTGCGTCGGCGTGGAGATGACGGTGCGATAGAGCTGGCCGTGGCCGTCGTACTCGTCGCTGGCCAGCGCCGCCCAGCTGTCCTCGTCGACGTAGAACACCCGCTTGCCGTAGATATGGCGCTTGCCTTCCTTCAGGGTGGCTTCCACCACCCAGACACGATGAAGCTCCCAGCGCACAAAGTCCGGATTCAGGTGGTTCGGCGCCAACAGCTCTTCCGGCTTGGTTTCATAGGTCATCTTGTAGGTGTTGTAGGGAACATACATTTCCTTCTTGCCGACCAGTTTGAAATCGAACCGCTCCATCGAGCCGTTGAAGACGAAAGCATCATCGTAGGTCGTTGCGCCACCAGTCCCCGGGTTGGGCGTATCGAAGGCAAGTGACGGGGCCAGGCGAACCCGACGTTGCCCCGGAAGGTACTGCCAGGTGCTGCGGCCCTTACCGACGACATCAATGGCATCCTTCAGCAGGATGGCCTCGCCATTGCGGCGCTCAGGCCCCAGATAACGCACCTTCAGGCGCCAGAAGACGTCTGCCCCCGGAGAGTGATAGTACGGATAGTCATCCGAGTTGACTCCTTCCGTGGCGAGAATGCCGCGTCCCGATGCGTCCACGTTCCAGCTCTTGTAGCGGTACTCCATCGCATTGCCGCTATAGCGCAGCAGATGGTTCCACATGACCTGGTAGCCATCCTTGGGTATCGGGAAGGGATACCCCGCCTTCACGTTCTTTACGCCCAGGCCACCATCGATAGACTCCCCGGTCAGCGCGTTGGCAGCGGTGTTCTGCCGGATCTGCTCCGGCACGGCCATGGTGCGGTGCGTCGGGTAGACATCGATGCGGAAGCTCGGGTATCGCGCCATCAGCGCTTTCACAGCCTCGGTGAGGCGCTCGGCATGCTGGCCCATGTTCTTCGCATTGATGGAGAACAGCGGCTTTTCCGCCGCGAATGGATCGGGGCGCACGCCCGAGCCCTTCTGGAAGCCTGGGGGCGGTGTCGTCAGGCCGCCGGTGTAAGGCGGGATCGAGCCGTCGGCATTACCGGCCATCTCAGCGCCCACGGCGGTCAACTGGTTACCGAGCTGCTGTGCTTCGGAAGGCGTGACCGCGGCGTGGACCGCACCCGTCACGGCATAGGCAACGCCTATCAGTAGAATTCGTTTGAACATGTCGGTGTCCTCGCCTTAGAAGGTCGTTTTGAGGGTCAAGGTCAACATTCCGCGGTCCTCCAGCAGTGCCGATCCGCCATTGGCCACCGTCACAGCGCCCGTCCTGGGGTCCGTGTCGTAGTCACCGAAGAAATCGACGTACTTGAGTTCGGCCTTGTACTTTTGCTCGATGTCGGCCGCGAGGCCGAGGCTGTAGCTGCCGGCGTCCTCGTTGCCGCCGTTGGCGACAGGCGAGTTGCCGCTGATACCTGAACTGATGACCATCGGCATCGACAGGTCGACGCCCGGGAATACCTGCAGCCAGGTCGGCGTATAGGTTGCGGTCAACACGAAAGCATCGCGGTCGGCCCTATCGATCAGGTTGTAACCGCGGCGCCCCTTGTAGGACTTCTCGCCATCGGTGACATCTGCCAGGTGACTCCAGGCGAGCTCGGTGCTCCACGAAGCCGAGTCGTAGAGGCCGTTGCCACTCATGACACCGACTAGGTTCAGGACACCATGCAGGGTTTCCCCACGAGCCCCGGCGGTCTCGCCATCCTCCGGCAGGACACTGATCGGTACTGCGGTGCTCACCAGCGGCATATTGCGGCGATAGGACAGTTCCGTTCCGACGGACACCCCTCCGTAGTTCTGGGAGAGGCTGATACCGAACAGGTCGATGTCATCGGCATAGGCCCAGTGGTAGCTACCGGCCACGCCATTGGCGGGCGTCGCGCTCTTGAGCATCAGCTGCGGAATACGGTCGGAGAAGTTGCGGTAATAGACCCCCAGTGTCCCCTGGAGCCATTCCGGGGACCAGCGCGCGGAAAGCCCCCAGTCACCACGCTTGTCGGGCGTAACGTCATGCCCCTTGAGGAAGCGATTGGGCCCGGCGATCAGCGAGCCTTCGCTGCCGCCGATGTTCACGTCGCTCGAACCCAGGTAGGTGCCGCCCTCGGGAAACAGGTTCTGCTCCCAGTCCAGGAAGTACTGACCGGCGACGGATAGAGAGTCGGTCGGCCGCATCTGGAAAGACAGGTTGTTCAGCGGCCGAAACAGCTCCTTGGCCTCGATGCCGGGAATCGCCTGCCCCTTGCCAATGTCCAGTGGCATCTGCGCATAAGCGATACCGTTGATGAAGGCGGTCAGGCCGAGGCTTTCGCCCCAGTAGATGCTGTGGCTGCCGGCCTTTACGTCCAGCGGCACTTCGCCGATGTCAAAACCACCGAAAACGAAGGCATCGAGAAATTCACCACTGGGACCGACGAAGTAACGATCCGTGAAGCGGGTAAATCCGACAGTGGGAACACCATTCTTCACATAGTTGGAAGTTGATGGGGACTTGTTATCCAGATCCTGATCGTATTGATAGTCATACCAAGCCGCAGCGGATACACGCATGCCGTACTTGTTCTTGTAGATGACATCGAACTCGGATAAGAGGTCCAGGCGATTGGAGACGAAGCCGCGATCGAAGTTTCGATCACCATCGTTATTGTTCACGGCATTGATTATCGCCTTGTCCTGGGATTCGACGCGCCGTGTCAGGGTATAGCGCGGCGTATTATCCCAACGCACCTGCCAGTCATCATTGCCGGTAGGGATCTCCATGGCGTTAGAGCTGCCGCACGCCAGCAGCATTAGCGTCGCCAGGCCACCGCCGGCGACTGGCACGAACTTGCTGCCCTGTACCGCCATGTTCCACATGTTTTTTCTTTTTGTCATTACCCACCTCGTCGATGAGCGACTGAGTGCGTGCATATGAGTTGCACGTCTTTCTCAGCGCAAAGACCACCCACGCGCGCAGACTTCGGGAAGTCGCACGCATTGCATTAATAGGTTTTTCGGAGACAGATTTACTGGTCGAGTTTTGCCATTACCATGGCGCTGGCGCCCGTCAGGTCACCCAATGTCTTGCTTTCGCTTATTAGTGGAAGACCTCTCTTTTCCATTTCCTGAAGTTGAATGGCACGTTCGATTTCGCCCATCGCCTCGTCGCGCGGGATGAAAACAACGCCACCTTCATCGGCGATCACCAGATCACCCGGCTGAACCACAGCCCCGCCGCAGGAGACCGGCACATTCATCAACCCACCGATGCCCTGTAGTCGCGTCGTGATGCTGGCGACACCTCTGGCCCAGACGGCAAGGCCGACGTCCCGCAGCTCGCCTGGATCGGCGATCGGCCCATCGATGATGACGCCCGCAACTCCGGCCTGGGCCAACGCATAGGCGACCCCACCACCCAGGCAGGCATGGTGTCTGTCGCCCAAGCGATCGATGACAACCACGTCGCCCGGGCGCAACTTCCCTACCGCATGGTGCAGCAGGCTAGAGTCAGCCGCGGGCAAAGCCAGGGTGACGGCCGGGCCGGCGATTCTCGGGACCGGATGCATGGGGCGGATCGCGCTGTCCGGAAAGCCCATCAGGCGAACGTGCCCGATCGTGGCGGGTTCCGCAGCGAGCGCGCGCTCGGTGATTGCCGAGGGCAACGGTTCAGGCATGGCGCGGATCTTGAACATGATCTGCACTCCTCTAGCCAGCCAGGAATCGGCGGGCGAGCAGACGATGGCTCTTCATCGGCATCCGCGTGCGGATTGCCTGCTGGTAGGCGCGATCGATGGTCGCCGAGGCAAAGGTCTCGGAGTTCGATGTCTGCGACACGACCTGACCCCAGGGATCGATGATCATCGAGTGCCCCCAGGTCATGTACTTGCCCTTGTCGAACGTACCTACCTGGCAGGGCGCCGCGACGTAGCACTGACCTTCGATGGCCCGCGCCCGGAGCAGCACTTCCCAGTGGTCCGCGCCCGTCTGAAAGGTAAAGGCTGCAGGCACCACGATGACTTCGGCGCCGTCTTCGCAGAGGGCCTGAAAGAGTTCCGGGAAGCGCAGGTCATAGCAGATCGCCAAGCCTACCCGGACACCGTCTACATCTACGCAGACGACTTCCTTGCCAGCCTCGACATGCGCAGACTCCTTTAGCTCCGTGCCATCGGCCAGCACTGCGTCGAAGCGGTGGATCTTCCGATACTTGGCCAGCAGCTCACCCTCGCGGCCGAACACGAGCGAGGTGTTGTAGACCTGGTCGTCGTCCAGCTCCATCGCACTGCCGATATGCAGATTCACCTTCAGCCGCTTGGCCAGCCCCGAGAAGAACTCGAACACCTCACCACCAGGGAAAGGCTCGGCCGACTCCCGCATGGATACAGGGGAAGCGGTGATGCAGGCGATCATCTCGGGCAAGATCACGAAGTCCGATCGATCCTGCTCCACCGCACGCTCGACGAGCGCCGCCACGGACTGCAGATTGGCCCGTTTGTCATCGGAAACGTTCTTCTGGATTACGCTGATTCTCATGTGTTCTTTCCTCTTGTTATTGCGAACAACTGTTGGTGGATACCTTGAATTCACACAGGGCGCTCAGCCGGAACTGGCCCCGATGCGGACTGACGTTTTAGGAAGAAGCCCAGCATCGCTACCGAGACCAGTAACCCTCCTCCACCGACGATAAATACGGCCGTCCTCAGAGAGGGCGCACCACCATCGAGGAGTGCGACGACGCTACCGACGAGAATCGGCCCTACCGCCAGTCCGCAGATGTTTACGACCATGACGTAGAGAGCGGACACCCGGCTGCGGATCTCCGCAGGAGAACGCCTTTGGATGAGTGCCGGTACGATGCCGATCGAACTAGTGCACAGCGCATGCAGGGCGGCGCACGCAACCAGCACGCCGACAGGTTCGGACGCCAGCAGGAACATCAGCGCCGCCGGAATGGCCAGCACCCCGGCGAAGAGCGGTACGCGCAGAGTGGAAATGACCGACTCCGCGCGCCCCGCGAGACGATCGGCAACCCAGGCTGCGATAAACATGCCGCCGATGCAGGAGAACAGCACCACCGCGCCGTAGGTGCGGCCGATCTCGCCGGGCACCCAGTGGAACTCTCGCACGAAGATGGCGGGTATCCAGGTAAGCAGCGCATAGCTCATGGTCAGCAGGCCCGACATGCCAATGAAAATGGCGGCGATGAAGCGCCGGTCCTCGATCAGGTAGTGAATGACTTTCATGCTGGCGCCGGATGCTTCTCCATCGCCCCCAGCCGGAATGCCATGCACGGTATCGACGCGGCGACTCAATACCCACCAGAGCACCGGCAGAAGCACCAGCCCGGGCAAGGCCACCAGCAGGAACGTCGTCTGCCAGGGTTGCCTGGACCCGAACCAGCCGAGGTCAGCCACGCCGAGGGGTTCGAGCCAGTCGTACAAAGCTCCGACTATGTAGAAGGCGGTTCCGGCACCGACTACCGCTCCAGCCTGGAACAGGGTGAGCGCCCTGTTCAGGATGGATTTGGGAAACCGCTCGTAGATCACCGCGTAGGCCGCCGGAGCCAACGCCGCCTCCCCCGCTCCAACCAGCATCCTGGCGAACAGCAGCCCGGCGAAGCTGCCGGCCAGGCCACAAGCCGCTGTCGCCACGCACCACACGAACACCCCTAGCAGGATGGTTCCGGTTCGGGACCATCTATCCGCCAGCCAGCCGCAGGGAATTCCCAGGACCGAATAGAACAGGCCAAAGGCAAGCCCGTGCAGCAGGCCGATCTGCGTATCACTGATGGCAAGGCTTGCCTTGATCGGCTCCACCAGTAGCGACAGCGCGAACCGATCGATGAAGGAAATGACCATGGCCACGGCGAGAATGATGGTGGTGAACCAGGCCCAGCCATACGAGGGTGCCTTAACCGGCTTCGTATCATTGGCGACCATCTCGGGACCTCCACTATGAATGCTCTGTTGCACTTGCCCGCCCACCGCCGTTACCCCTTTTCGTGCAGCAGCTTCACCGAGGAATCCCAGAGCTGGCGCAGGCCGGCGGCCAATGCGAACTGCTCCATCGCGATGAAGATGCGCGCCGCGCCATGCTCGATGGCGAAGTTTTTCTCCTCCGGGCTCCAGGCCGGGAAAATCCAGGGTTTCCCCGCCGACTTGGCGGCTTCGACGATTCTCCCGATGTCTTCCCAATCCCCGGGCTGCTTCTTGTAGATACCTCGGTTCCGGCGAATGGAAAGGTCGGTCGGCCCGATGAAGACTCCATCCACCACCGGCAGGGCGAGGATGCCGTCGATTTCATCGAGTGCTTGCGCATCCTCAATGATCGGATAGCAACGCGTGTTGGTGTTCTGCTTGTCGATCCACTCGTCCGCCGGATAGGCGAACTGGGTCGTGCGCCCCCCAGCGAGGCTGCGATCCCCCAGTGGCGGGAGCTTGGCGTAGCCACAGACGCGCTGCGCTTCCGCGATGCTGCCGATATGCGGGATGACCACCGCATCCGCTCCGAAATCCAGCGCCTGCTGCACCGCTTCCCGGGTTGGGCCGAGCGCCTTAACGAAGACCTCGAAACCAAGGGCCTTCAGGAACGGAATAAAACTGTCCAGCGTGGCCAGATCGAATATCCCGTGCTCGACGTCCAGGATGGCCACCCGATAGCCGATAGCCTTGGCGATCTCGGCCATTCCAATGTTCGGCCCGGTGAACCAGAGCCCCAGATCCTCACTGCAAAGCGGCTTGCTCAATTCCTCGTCTCCTCTCAGAACGCCATCCATACTTCATGTATACGTGACGTGTTCATGACGAATGCTAGCGATGCACCTTGCAAGCGTCAAGGGGATTTCTGTCGTAGGAGATGCGAGATCAGGACGGCCCGTTGGAGCCAGACTCGTTGAGCTAGAAGGAACCGCAAGTACCATGTGCCGGGACCACCACGGTAAGACCGTGGTCGGGTTCAGCGACCCGAAGAAAAGACACGATTGCGCCGCTTGGGTCGCGTGAGGAACAGGAAGTGTTTACTGCAGCGGTCTTGAACGTGAGAACTTCGAGCTGCACCGGGAGCGCCAGGCCCAGGGCATCGACAAGACGAAGGCTGAAGGGAAGTACAAGGGGTGCCGGGTGGATGCCGATCTGCACAAGCGCGATACCGAGCTGCTGAAGGCCTGCCTGGGCATCCGCTCAACCGCTAGACATGCAGATTGCTCAACAACTACCGTCTTGCGAATCAAACGAGAAATGGAGGGATCCGCATGACAACTGACCACCGCGCGCTGCTGAAGAAGGGAAGCGGAGCAGCCAGCGCGGCTGCGGGCGCATGGCTGGGGACCATGGTCGCTGGTCCTGGCCCTGGTACGGCTGCCGGTGCCGCCGCAGGCGCTGCTGTCGCCGAAGTTTCCAAGGCTGTACTTGATGACATTGCTAACCGCTATCTCTCTCCGCGGGAGCAGGTTCGGATCGCTAACACTGCCGCAGAAGCGATAGAAAAAATAGCAGCCCGGTTACTCTGGGACTCGAGAAGGGATGATGGCTTCTTTGATGTGGAGCCGGGCTGGCCTTGCCCGGCTGAAGAGGTGTTTGAAGGCGTATTGCTCGCTGCCAAGCAGGAGCATGAACAATTGAAGCTTCAGTACCTTTCCAACTTCTACGCCAACCTGGTGTTTGATGCCTCCGTGAAGGCTCCAGAAGCAAACCATTTGCTCACGTTGGCTGAATCCCTAACGTATCGCCAGCTATGCCTTCTCAGCCTGGTTGATCAGAAAACTGAGTACCCTGTCAGAGACCAGCTTTGGCCAGAATCGGGAACCATCCCGGCTGAATCGCTCGATGTAGCTCAGCAATCGTTCTACCTGTACCAACGACAATTGCTGCTCAGCTTTAGCAAGGAGTACGGCCGGGCCGGCTTCGTAATGGATGTAGCCCGGGTTCTACCGACCGAAGCCATCCTGTCCGGAACCGGCAAGCGTCTTGTCAGCCTCATGGAGCTATGGCAAATCGACAAGGCCGAACTCTCGGTGCTAGCGCGCATCTGGTAGGGAGGTGGGAATCTATTGTGCTGCCACCCCGCTGTCACGGGCACTGATCGCTGTCACCGTGAAATAGCTGTAGCCCTTGATTTTATTGGCGTCCCAGAGTGGGTTCGAACCACCAACCTTCCCCTTAGGAGGGGGATGCTCTATCCAATTGAGCTACTGGGACGCGGCGACCCCGCCGGGCGGCGAGGTCGTGAGGACGGGCGGCATGTTAACGACGTTCGCGGTGTTTGTCATGCCATCCCGACGGGCTCAGAACAGGCCCAGGCTGTGGAGGAAGACCACGAGAATGCACAGCGGCGTGACGTAGCACAGCATTTGCCACCAGAGACGGAACAGCGCCGGGCTGGCGATGCCCACGCCCGCCTCCACCTTGGCACGGCCCAGCACCCAACCGCAGAACAGCACGGTCAGCAGGCCTCCGACAGGCATCAGCAGATTGGCGGTGAGGTAGTCCAGGGCGTCGAAGAAAGTCTTGCCGAACAGGGTGTATTCGGCGCCAAGGTTGAAGGAGAACACCGAGCCCAGCCCCAGCACCCACAGACCGAGACCGCTCAGCAGCACCGCCTTGACCCTTCCGATGCCGAAGCGTTCGGTGAGCCAGGCAATGGTAGGCTCACTGAGAGAGATGGCGGAGGTCAGGGCGGCGATCGCCAGCATCACGAAGAACAGTCCGCCTACCAGGCTGCCCAAGGGCATCTGGCCAAAGGCGATGGGCAGAGTGACGAAAATCAGCCCCGGACCGGAGCCAGGCTCCAGACCGTTGGCGAACACCAGCGGGAAGATCGCCAGCCCCGCCAGCAAGGCGACACTGGTGTCAGCGATAGCCACCATGATCGAGGTGCGGGCAATGGAGGTTCCGGCGGGCAGGTAGGAGCCATAGACCATCATGGCGCCGCTGGCGAGGCTGAGGGTGAAGAAGGAATGGCCCAAGGCGATGAGTACGCTCTGGCCGGTGAGCTTGCTGAAGTCGAAATCGAAGAGGAAGTGGACGGCAGTACCGAAGTGGTCGGTAGTGGCGGCGTAACCCACCAGCACTAGCAGGAGCAGAAACAGCCCCGGCATGAGGAAGCGCAGCGAGCGCTCCAGCCCTTTCTGCACGCCCAGGGCGACGATCAACAGGGTTGCCAGGAGCACAGCACTGCCGTAGGCCAGGAGCTTGAGCGGATTGGCCAGCAGACCGCTGAAAAGGGCCTCGCTGGCCTTGCCGTCGATCCCGGCAAAGCGGCCGGCCAGGGCGTCCGGGACATAGGCCACGGCCCAGCCCGCCACCAGGGTGTAGAAGCTGAGGATAAGGAAGCCGGTGAGCACCGCCATGCTGCCCAGGCGTCGCCAATAGCGCCCGGCCCCGGCATCGAGGGCCGCCAGGTTCATCGCCTGCTCCGGGTTGGCCCGGGCGCGTCGGCCCAGCATTACTTCCAGCATCAGCAGGGGGATGCCGATCACCAGGATGCAGCCAAGGTAGACGAGAACGAAGGCGCCGCCGCCGTTCTCACCGGTGATGTAGGGGAATTTCCAGATATTGCCCAATCCCACGGCGGAGCCGGTTGCAGCAAGGAAGAACGCCCAGCGCGACGACCATTGTCCACGGGCGTCTGCAGGTCTGGAGGCATCACCGGCATGGCCGGATACGAGGCTTTCTTGAGTCATGGGGCATACCATCTTGTTGTTTTAGTGAGGTACGGGCCGGCCAAGGGCGCTCGCCGATGGCCGGCTGGGAACAGCAGTCAGACGCGACCGAAGCGCTCCTCGGCCAGGCGGTCGGCCACCGCGGTGGTGGTGCGGCCTTCGCTGTCGGCGCGTACGAAGATTTCCCGCAGGGTCTCGCCGATGCCTTCGACGTGCTGGCGCAGCGCGGCTTCGCTGCCGTTGCTGCGCTCATACCAAACATCGATGATGCCGCCGGCGTTGATGGCGTAGTCCGGTGCGTAGAGGGTGCCGCGACGTCGCAGTTCCTCGGCCAGGCCGGCGTCGGCCAGCTGGTTGTTGGCGGCACCGGCGATGATCGGCGCACGCAGGGCTTCGAGGGTTTGCAGGTTGATGATGCCGCCCATGGCACAAGGGGCGAAGACATCTACATCGAGGCCGTAGATTTCGTTCTGCCCCACCACCTGCGCACCCAGTTGCTCGGCGGCGCGGCGGGCGTTGGCGTCGTGGATGTCGCAGACCCAGAGCTGGGCACCCGCCTCTTTCAGGTACTGCGCCAGGCTGAAGCCCACCTGGCCGACTCCCTGGATGGCCACGCGCAGGCCGGAAAGGTCATCGCGGCCGAGGCGATGCTTCGCCGCCACGCGGATACCAACGAAGGTGCCGTAGGCGGTGGATGGCGATGGGTTGCCGTCGCGCACGCCGCCGCCCAGGGCTTCGCGGGTGCCGGCGCCGGCCACATGGCGGCTGCGCTCGGCCATGATGCGCATCTCGGTGACCCCGGTGCCGGAGTCAGCGGCAGTGATGTAGCGGCCGCCCAGGCTGTCGACGAAATCGCCCATGGCTTGGAACAGCGCCTCGCTCTTGTCGCGGTGCGGGTCACCGATGATCACCGCCTTGCCGCCGCCGAGCGGCAGGTTGGCCAGGGCGGACTTGTAGGTCATGCCACGGGACAGGCGCAGCACGTCGCGCAGGGCCTGCTCGTCATTCAGGTAGGGCCACATGCGGCAGCCGCCCAGGGCCGGGCCGAGGTTGCTGTTGTGGATGGCGATGATGGCCTTGAGACCGGAGGCCTTGTCGTGGCCGTATACCACCTGCTCGTGATGATCGAACTCGACGTGTGTGAAGACGGACATGGGTGTTCCTCGATTCTGTGGTGACGTGTTGCGAATTGAACGGGTGCCCGCCTTCCTCTTCCGCGCGCGGAAGAGGAAGGTGAGCTGGAGTGGGTGGGTTCAGGCAGCCGGGTCGAACAGGTGCAGTACCTGGATCTCGCTGGCGGTAAGGCGGGTGCGCAGCTGCTTCTCCTGCTCGCGGACCTTGGCCAGGGCGCGCTCCTTGACCGGGCCGTAGCCACGGATCTGCTCCGGCAGCTCGGCCAGGGCGACAGCCGCTGCGTAGTTGCTCGGCTTCAGCTCCTTGATCAGCAGGTCGACCGTAGCTTCGTACTCGGCGATCAGCTCGCGCTCGAGCTTGCGCTCCCCGCTGTAGCCGAAGGGATCGAAAGCGGTGCCACGGAGGAACTTGAACCCGGCCAGCACGCCAAACGCCTTGAGCATCCAGGGGCCGAAGCGGCGCTTGCGCGGCTCGCCGGTGACCGGGTCAGCCTTGGCCAGCCAGGACGGCGCCAGGTGGAACTCCAGGTGGTAGTCCCCCTGGAACTGGGCGTCCAGTTGCTTGCGGAAGGTAGCGTCGCTGTAGAGGCGCGCCACTTCGTACTCGTCCTTGTAGGCCAGCAACTTCGCGTAGTAACGGGCGACGGCGCGGGTCAGGAGCTTGTCTTCACTGCTGTCGGCCTTGCGCACGCGCTCCACCAGCGCACGGTAACGCTCGGCGTAAGCGGCGTCCTGGTAGGCACGCAGGTGGTCGACACGGTACTGGACGATCTCTTCCAGGGTTTCACAGCGCGGTGCTTCCACTTCTGCAGGCTTGGCCAGTTTCTCTACGGCCGTCAGGTCGTGGGCAGCACGGCGACCCCAGAGGAAGGCCTGCTGGTTGAGGGTGACCGATACGCCGTTGAGTTCGATGGCTTTGTCGATGGCGTCGGCGGAGATGGGTACCAGGCCACGCTGGTAGGCGTAACCGAGCATGAACAGGTTGGTGGCGATGCTGTCACCCAGAAGGCGGGTCGCCAGGCGGGTGGCATCGACGAAATGGGTCTTGGCCTCGCCCACCGCTTCCACCAGTGCCTCGCGCATGGCCTGGCCCGGTACCTGGGCGTCGGGGTTGCGGGTGAACTCGGCAGTGGCAGCCTCATGGCTGTTGACCACCGCGTGGGCGATGCGGTCATTGAGCTTGGCCAGGGCCTCTTCGCTGGCGGCCACGACCAGGTCGCAACCCAGCAGCAGATCGGTTTCACCGGCGGCGATGCGCACGGCGTAGATGTCGTCCTGCTTGGCGGCAATGCGGATGTGGGTGATCACCGGGCCGAATTTCTGCGCCAGGCCGGCCTGGTCGAGCACAGTACAGCCCTTGCCTTCAATATGCGCGGCCATGCCCAGCAGCGCGCCGACGGTGGTCACGCCGCTGCCGCCGACGCCGGGCAGAAGGATGTTCCAGGGGCGATTCAGGCTCGGCTGACGCGGCTCAGGAAGGGCCACGAACAACGCCTTGGCACCGGCAGCCTCCGGCTTGCGCAGGCTGCCGCCATGCACGGTGACGAAACTCGGGCAGAAGCCTTCGACGCAGGAGAAATCCTTGTTGCAGGCGTTCTGATCGATCTGGCGCTTACGCCCCAGTTCGGTTTCCAGTGGCAACACGGACAGGCAGTTGGACTTGACGCTGCAGTCGCCGCAGCCTTCGCACACCGCCGGGTTGATGAAGGCGCGCTTGGCCGGGTCGACCAACTTGCCGCGCTTGCGGCGGCGGCGCTTCTCGGTGGCGCAGGTCTGGTCGAAGATCAGCACCGACACGCCCTTGAACTCACGCAGCTCACGCTGCACGGCATCCAGCTCGCGGCGATGGTGGAAGGTGACGATGGGCGCGAAGGTGGCGCGGGTCGGGTACTTCTCCGGCTCGTCGGAGACCAGGGCGATGCGCTTCACGCCTTCGGCGAAGACCTGCTGGCTGAGCTGGTCGACGCGCAGCTCGCCGTCGATGGGCTGGCCGCCGGTCATGGCCACGGCATCGTTGTAGAGGATCTTGTAGGTGATGTTGACCCCGGCGGCGACGGCCGCACGCAGGGCCAGTTGGCCAGAGTGGAAATACGTTCCGTCACCCAGGTTCTGGAAGATGTGCGGAGTGTTGGTGAAGGGCGCCTGGCCGATCCAGGTGGCGCCCTCCCCGCCCATCTGAGTGAAGGTGTCGGTGTTGCGGTCCATCCACTGGGTCATGTAGTGGCAGCCGATGCCGCCCTGGGCGCGGCTGCCTTCCGGCAGCTTGGTGGAGCTGTTGTGCGGGCAGCCGGAGCAGAAGTGCGGGGTACGCGTGGTCGTGTGCTTGGGCTCGGCCAGGGCCTTTTCCTTGGCAGCGAGGAACGCCAGGCGGGACTCGATCTGCTCACTGGAGTAGATCGGCGCCAGGCGCTTGGCAATGACGCGGGCGATCATCGCCGGAGTCAGTTCACTGAGGTTGGGCAGCAGGGAGGTGCCCTCCTCGTCGAACTCGCCCACCACGCGCGGGCGCTTGTCCACAGGCCAGTTGTAGAGCTGGCCGGTGACCTGGTCTTCGATGACGCTGCGCTTCTCTTCCACCACCAGGATTTCATCCAGGCCTTGGGCGAACTCGTGGACGGAGACGGGCTCCAGCGGCCAGCTCATACCGACCTTGAGCACCCGCAGGCCGACCTTGGCGCAGAGCTCCTCGTCCAGGCCCAGGTCGTTCAGGGCCTGGCGCACGTCGAGGTAGGACTTGCCGGTGGTGATGATGCCGAGGCGCGGGGTCGGCGAGTCGAGCATCACCTGATTGAGGTTGTTGGCGCGGGCGAAGGCGCGGGCGGCGTAGATCTTGTACATGTTCAGGCGCTTTTCCTGCGCCAGGGGCGGGTCCGGCCAACGGATATGAACACCGTCTTCCGGCAGTACGAAATCTTGCGGAATTTTCACGTCCACGCGCAGCGGGTCTACTTCCACCACTGCGGAAGAGTCGACGTTCTCGGCGATGGTCTTGAGCGCCACCCAGCAGCCGCTGTAGCGCGACAGCTCCCAGCCGATGATCCCGTAGTCGAGGATCTCCTGGACGTTGGCCGGATTCAGTACCGGGATGGAGGCGCCGATGAAGGCATGCTCGCTCTGATTGGCGATGCTGGAGGACTTGCAACCGTGGTCGTCGCCGGCCAGCAACAAGACGCCGCCATGGGCCGAGACGCCGGCAGAGTTGCCGTGCTTGAAGACGTCGCCGCAGCGATCCACACCCGGCCCCTTGCCGTACCACATGGAAAATACGCCATCGTACTTGGCACCGGGGAACAGGCTGGTCTGCTGGCTGCCCCAGCAGGCGGTTGCGGCCAGTTCTTCGTTGACGCCCGGTTGGAAGTGAACGTGGTTTTCCTTGAGGAAGGACTTGGCTTCCCAAAGGCTCTTGTCGAGGTTGCCCAGCGGCGAACCCCGGTAGCCGGAGATGAAGCAGGCGGTGTTCAGGCCATGGGCCTTGTCGCGCTGCTTCTGCAGCATCGGCAGGCGGGTGAGTGCCTGGGTGCCGGTGAGGTACAGGTGACCGGTTTCGAGGCGGTATTTGTCATCCAGGCGGATCTCGGCCAGAGACATGCGGGCGCTCCTTTTGTTTTTATGGCGACCTTGATGGCAACGGTGAGTGCCATCTCTTGTTCAGCCCGACGCAGGATCGCTGCCTCGGACGCGTAGCTAAGAATATGACCGGACGGTGCTGATTTTTTCTTTCTATTTTCGGATTCCAACGCCAGACTTGCGCATGATCCTTCCAACAAAAACAAGATTTCGGACAGATTCATGCAGAACCCACTGAGTCCCATCGATCGCAAGATCCTACGCCTGTTGCAACATGACGCTGACCTGTCCGCCGCGGAAGTGGCGGAGAAGGTGGAGCTGTCCCAGTCACCCTGCTGGCGGCGCATCCACCGCATGCAGGAGGACGGGCTGATCGAACGCAAGGTCGCCCTGCTCAATCCCAAGCTGCTGGGCTTCTCGATCACGGTATTCGTCAACATCAAGCTGTCTGCCCACGGCCGCAACAACCTCACCGAGTTCGAGGAGGCCATCGTCGGCTACCCGGAAGTGCTGGAGTGCTACACCATGGCCGGCGGCTCGGACTATCTGCTGAAGGTGGTGGCCAAGGACATCGCCGGCTACGAACGCTTTCTGCGGGACCAGTTGCTGCAACGCCCTCATGTACTGGAAGCGCACTCGAACATCGCCATGAGCGAGGTCAAGCGCACCACGGAGCTGCCGCTGGATTGAGGCTCAGGCCGAGTCGGGCCAGGCGCAGGGGCGGTGGTCTTCGATGAGCTTCAGCAAACGCTCGCAGGACTGGGCGAGGGAACCGGAATTGTCCAGCAGGCAGAGGTCGGCGTTTTCTCCAGCCAGCAAGGTGTCGGCAAAACCGGCGTTACGCGCCAGGCGGACCTCGATCTCTTCCACCGATTCGCGGCCACGGGCGTGCAGGCGCCGACGCAGGACTTCGTCCTCTACCGTCAGCAGCACGGCCAGCAGGTGCGGGTAGCGCCGACGCGCTTCAGGCAGGTAACCGCGAGAGCCGTTCACCAACACGTCGTCACCCGCATCCAGCCATTCGTCGATGACTCGGGGGATTCCGTAGGACAACCCATTGGCGTACCAGCTCATGGCGAAGTCGCCACGGCCCCCTCGCTGGGCGAACTCCTCGGGACTCACCGCTTCGGCCAGCTCACCCTTAGCTTCCGCCGAGCGGGTAATGACCCGACGCGCCACTCGGCAACCGTGACTGCCCGAGCCCTCACGCACGGCGTCGAGCAGGCTGTCCTTGCCAGAACCGGAAGGGCCTATGAGGTAAATGAGCCTGCCTGTCATGGGGGCACCTGGAGAGGATGGGTTGTGGCTATGGATCGTGGCCGCCAGCGAGCGGAAATCCGAAGGGAAAATTTTGAACCGCTTTTATGACAGCGCAAAGGAATTCTTTTGCACTGGGCGTGGTCAGACAACAGCAGCTACCCTTTAGCATGATGGCCAGACAGCATCACAGTGCCTTCATTATCTGTAACGCGTCACAGGGTGCTCGAAGGAGAGAAGACTGCGCTCAAAGCGGCTTAGTCCCACAGGCGCATCGGAAACGTGCGAATTGTTCAGCCACTCTCAATTCGGATAATTGGTGCTGGCCAAAAGCCGCTATAACGATCACAATCTGACACCAAATTGACGTCAAGGAAACGTTTTGCTGACCCAAGGGTCATACCGATTCGAATCGCGAAACTGGTTGAACAATTGCTGCCAAGGACAGTCAAACCGGTGACAATCTGCAGCTCATTGCCAGCATCGCTTTCCTGAACTAACCGGTTGAATGTATGCGCCCTATGAAACAGGCTATCTATTCCAGTCGCACGGCTGACAAGTTCGTTGTTCGCCTCCCCGAGGGTATGCGCGAGCGCATCGCTCTGGTCGCTCGTAACCACCACCGCAGCATGAACTCCGAAATCATTGCCCGCCTCGAGCAGAGCATGCTCCAGGAAGGCGCACTGGATGAAGGTGTTTCCCTGCGCCTGGACAGCCCGGAGCTGACCCTGCACGAGCGCGAGTTGCTGCAGCGTTTCCGTCAGCTGTCGCGGCGCCAGCAGAACGCGCTGGTTGCACTGATCGCACACGATGCGGAGCTGGCGGCCGAAGAGACGTGAGACCACTCCACATCGATTGAAGAAGCCGGCAACTGCCGGTTTTTTCATGCCTTCGATTTGGCATCGAAGCAGCCCCTGCACCCCGCACTACCGCAAAAACGAAGAAGCCGCCCTCTTGAGGCGGCTTCTTCGTTTTCGGAAAGGTCAGAGCAAGAACAAGGTGGCCAGGCCAAGGAAGATGAAGAAGCCACCGCTGTCAGTCATGGCCGTGATCATCACACTGGAACCCATTGCCGGGTCGCGCCCCATGCGCACCAGCGTCATGGGGATCAAAACGCCCATCAGCGCCGCGAGCAGCAAGTTCAAAGTCATGGCGCCCGTCATCACAACGCCAAGCGACCAGCTCCCGTAGAGGTAGTAGGCCACCAGACCGATCACCCCGCCCCAGACCAGGCCGTTGATCAAGGCGACGCCCAGCTCCTTGCGCACCAAGCGCGACGTATTGCCTGTCCCCATCTGGTCCAGGGCCATGGCGCGCACGATCATGGTAATGGTCTGGTTGCCCGAATTGCCGCCGATGCCGGCGACGATGGGCATGAGCGCGGCCAGGGCCACCAGTTTCTCGATGGAACCCTCGAACAGACCGATAACCCGCGAGGCGATGAAGGCTGTGATCAGATTGACAGCCAGCCAGGCCCAACGGTTGCCCACGGACTTCCAGACCGAGGCGAAGATATCTTCCTCTTCGCGCAGACCAGCCATGTTGAGGACTTCGGTCTCGCTCTCCTCACGAATCAGGTCGACCATTTCATCGATGGTCAGACGACCGATCAACTTGCCGTTCTTGTCCACCACCGGCGCCGACACCAGGTCGTATCGTTCGAATGCCTGGGCGGCATCGTATGCGTCCTCATCCGGATGGAAGCTCACCGGGTCGGTCGCCATCACCTCGGCCACCTGTTTGTCCGGGTCATTCACCAACAGGCGCTTTATAGGCAGTACGCCCTGAAGGATGCCGTCGTAGTCCACCACGAAAAGCTTGTCGGTGTGACCGGGGAGCTCCTTGAGCCGACGCAGGTAGCGCAAAACCACTTCCAAGGTCACGTCATCGCGGATCGTGACCATCTCGAAGTCCATCAGCGCACCGACCTGATCCTCCTCGTAGGACAGTACGGAGCGCACGCGCTCACGCTGCTGGGCATCGAGGGACTCCATCAGTTCGTGGATCACGTCTCGCGGCAGCTCTGGCGCAAGGTCGGCCAGTTCGTCGGCGTCCATTTCCTTAGCGGCGGCGAGCAGCTCGTGATCGTCCATGTCGGCGATCAGCGATTCGCGGACGGCGTCGGATACTTCGAGGAGGATGTCGCCGTCGCGCTCGGCCTTGACCAACTGCCAGACCGTCAGGCGGTCGTTCAGCGGCAGGGCTTCGAGGATGTGGGCAATGTCGGCCGGGTGAAGCTCATCGAGCTTGCGTTGCAGCTCGGCAAGGTTCTGCCGGTGAACGAGATTCTCGACGAGGTCACGGTGCTGGCCTTCCTGACGATGGGTCAGGTCTTCCACCAGCTTGTGGCGATGCAGCAATTCGATAACCTGGGCCAGGCGGTCCTGCAGGCTCTCTTGCGGCTTTTTGGCTTCTACTTCAGTCATATAGCGCGCTCCACCCCCAGTGGCAGAGCACGCCAGAAGGGGTCAGACAGTCATTTCGCGATTGTGCAATCGGGATTCTGAGTAACTACTGGGTAAGTCCATGATGGTTGTCCGAAGGCCCCGGCGGGGCTGACCGCGCAATGATAACACCGCCGTTCCACTCACGCGTTACAAAATCATGGAAAGAACAATCGCTTGCATCGCAAAGCTGGGATTGCCTTCACCCTGCTGCGACGATGGCAGCCCCCTGTAGGACACGCGCACGCACGGAAAATCACGGGATACCCTCGAGAGCCCACGCCAAGGAAAAGGCACTATGCGAATGCTCTCGATCCTCCTCATCACCACCCTACCCTGCTGCCTCCACGGGCCGGCGCACGCGGCTTCGGTGTATCGCTGCAGCGACGTCGACGGGAACATCAGCTTCAACCAACATGGTTGCCCACCGGACAGTCAGGCCGAGCAACACCGCACCCGGCCGCCGAATCTGCTAAGCAACGAGCCGACACAAGAAGAATCGGGCAGCAGGAATCTTCCAACTCAAAGCTGGGGAGTTTCTGAACAGCCTCAGGAAATAGTAGTGGTCGGCGAACGAGAAGACGGATGCGGAAACCTGATTTCTCCCCAGGAGCGCCGCCACGCCATTATTCGCAAGCAGATTCGCAGCGGCATGACCCGTGCCGACGTGGAGAGCGCCCTAGGAAAACCCGATCGCATAAGCGGCAAGAACGGTCGGCTTCTCTATCACTATCAACCAAAGAAGGGAGCCCGCCACCTGGTGCAATTCGATGAGGCGGGTTGCGTGAAAGGCGGGCGTTGAAACAATAAAAAAGGGCCTGCATTTCTGCAGGCCCTTTGGGTATGGCGCACTCAGGAGGATTCGAACCTCCGACCGCCCGGTTCGTAGCCGGGTACTCTATCCAGCTGAGCTATGAGTGCGCAGTTGGTGTTTTTAGACCAGATCACCGCTGGTTTCTTCAGGATTCCGGCACAAGCCGAATATCTTGAAAATGGCGCACTCAGGAGGATTCGAACCTCCGACCGCCCGGTTCGTAGCCGGGTACTCTATCCAGCTGAGCTATGAGTGCGTTGTGGGCGCGCATTATAGGGAATTTCTTGCTTCGGTCAACTGCTTTTTCGAGAAGTTTCAATAACTTATCGATCTAGCCCTGAACCACCCTACAACACGAAAAATGGCGGAGAAGGGGGGATTCGAACCCCCGACACCCTTTTGAGGTGTACTCCCTTAGCAGGGGAGCGCCTTCGGCCACTCGGCCACCTCTCCGCAACACGGGGCGCATGATAACCATGTTTTCCCCGTTTGCAAAGCCAAAAATTGCAGAAAAATTAGTGGCTTGGTTCTTGGTCTTTCTCTTTCTGTATGCGTTGATAGATTTCCTCACGGTGCACGGCTACCTCCTTGGGAGCGTTCACTCCAATGCGCACCTGATTACCTTTCACGCCTAACACGGTCACAGTGACATCGTCACCCACCATCAGGGTCTCTCCGACCCGGCGAGTCAGAATCAGCATTCCTTTCTCCTTACGGATTCGTTTCGGGACAACAGTCTGCAAAAAAGAAATGGTTACGGCCCCGGCACGGTTTAGCCGCTGGAGCTTACACCCAAGTATTGACCAGCCCCGGCAAAAGGAAAGTTCCGCCGTAGCAGCCAAAAACGACAAAAGGCGCGGGGTGAGCCGCGCCTTTTGAAAATTGCCTTACTCGCCCTGTCGAGTCGGGGCGTCGAGCTCGAATGCGGTGTGCAAGGCACGGACCGCCAGCTCCAGGTATTTTTCCTCGATGACCACGGATACCTTGATTTCCGAGGTAGAGATCATCTGGATGTTGATGGTTTCCTTGGCCAGGGCTTCAAACATGCGGCTGGCGACGCCAGCGTGAGAGCGCATGCCAACGCCGACAATGGAGACCTTGGCGATCTTGGTGTCGCCAATCACTTCGCGAGCACCGATTTCGCTTGCAGTCTGCTCCAGCACGCGCTGGGCGTTCTGGTAGTCGTTGCGATGAACAGTGAAGGTGAAATCAGTGGTGTTATCGTGCGCCACGTTCTGCACGATCATGTCCACTTCGATGTTGGCGGCACTGATCGGGCCCAGGATCTTGAAGGCCACGCCGGGGATATCCGGCACGCCACGGATGGTCAGCTTGGCTTCGTCGCGATTGAAGGCGATGCCGGAGATGATCGGCTGTTCCATGGATTCCTCTTCATCAAGGGTAATGAGGGTGCCCGGACCCTCCTGGAAGCTGTGCAGCACGCGCAGCGGGACATTGTATTTGCCGGCGAACTCCACCGAGCGAATCTGCAGCACCTTGGAACCGAGGCTGGCCATTTCCAGCATCTCTTCAAAGGTGATCTTGTCCAGGCGCTGCGCCTGGGGCACTACGCGCGGATCAGTGGTGTAGACGCCATCTACATCGGTGTAGATCTGGCACTCGTCGGCCTTCAGCGCGGCAGCCAATGCCACGCCGGTGGTGTCGGAACCGCCACGACCGAGGGTAGTGATGTTGCCGTGCTCATCCACGCCCTGGAAGCCGGCGACCACGACCACGCGGCCGGCCTTGAGATCGGCACGAATCTTCTGGTCGTCGATCTGCAGGATGCGCGCCTTGTTGTGGGCGCTGTCAGTGAGAATGCGCACCTGGTTGCCGGTGTAGGAAACTGCCGGCACTCCGCGCTTGATCAGCGCCATGGCCAGCAGCGCAATGGTCACCTGCTCGCCAGTGGAAACCATCACATCCAGTTCACGCGGTACCGGCTGGTCGCTGATCTGTTTGGCCAGATCGATCAGGCGGTTGGTTTCGCCGCTCATGGCGGAAACCACGACCACGATGTCATCGCCGCCTTCGCGGAACTTCTTCACCTTCTCGGCCACCTGTTCGATGCGTTCGACAGTGCCGACCGAGGTCCCCCCAAACTTCTGTACGATCAAAGCCATTTCAAAAGCCGCCTAATCCCGTGAAGGGCGCCCATTAAACAATCAACGCAGAACACTGCCAAGGCCCGCCGGGCGTGGGGCGGGCCGATGACGGAGGGCCTTAGAGCCCCTGCTCGACGAACGGTACGGCAAGGGCCAGAGCCTGCTCCAGGGCCGCAGCGTCGGTACCGCCGCCGCGCGCCATGTCAGGGCGACCACCGCCCTTGCCGCCAACCGCTGCCGCGGCCTGCTTCATCAGATCGCCGGCTTTGAGTTGGCCGGTCAGGTCCTGGGTGACGCCGGCGACCAGTGTCACCTTGCCCTCCAGCGCACCGCCGAGCAGGATCACCGCGCGGCCGAGCTTGTTCTTCAATTGGTCGACCAGCGCCAACAGCGCATCGCCGTCCAGTCCGTCCAGACGCGCAGCGAGCACCTTCACGCCTTTGACGTCGATGGCGGAAGACGCCAGATCGTCGCCGGCAGCGCTGGCTGCCTTGGCCTTTAGCTGATCCAGCTCTTTCTCGAGCTGGCGATTGCGCTCCAGCAGCGCGGACAGCTTGTCCAGCAGGTTGTCGCGACTGCCTTTAACCAGGCCAGCGGCTTCCTTGAGTTGTTCTTCGGCACCGTTCAGGTAGGCCAGCGCAGCAGCGCCGGTCACTGCTTCGATACGACGAACACCGGCAGCCACACCGCCTTCGCTGGTGATCTTGAACAGGCCGATGTCACCGGTGCGGGACACGTGGGTGCCGCCGCAGAGCTCAACGGAGAAATCACCGCCCATGGTCAGTACGCGAACCTGATCGCCGTATTTCTCGCCGAACAAGGCCATGGCGCCCTTGGCCTTGGCTGTCTCGATATCGGTTTCCTCGGTCTCGACTTCGCTGTTCTTGCGGATTTCGGCGTTGACGATGTCTTCCAGCGCTTTCAACTGCTCAGGCTTTATCGACTCGAAGTGGCTGAAGTCGAAGCGCAGGCGCTGGCTGTCCACCAGCGAGCCCTTCTGCTGCACATGGTCGCCCAGCACTTGGCGCAGGGCCGCGTGCAGCAGGTGGGTAGCAGAGTGGTTGAGCGCGGTGGCCTGGCGCACGGTAGCGTCCACCTGGGCGGTAACGGCAGCGCCCACTCGCAAGGCGCCATGATCGACCACGCCGTGGTGCAGGAATGCGCCGCCGGCCTTGGTGGTATCACGAACGTCGAAGCGCAGACCGTTGGCGGCGATGAAGCCGCAGTCACCCACCTGACCACCGGACTCGGCATAGAACGGGGTGCGATCGAGGACCAGCACGCCCTCCTCGCCTTCGGCGAGCTGCTCGACGGCCTGGCCGTCCTTGAACAGGGCGACGACCTTGGCGTCACCATGGGTGCAGACATATCCGGTGAAATCGGTATCCGCATCCACTTTGACCAGCGCGTTGTAGTCCATGCCGAAGGCGCTGGACGCGCGGGACAGCTCGCGCTGCTTATCCATTTCGCGCTCGAAACCTTCCTCGTCGAGGGTCAGGCCGCGTTCGCGGGCGATATCGCCAGTCAGGTCCATGGGGAAGCCGTAGGTGTCATACAGCTTGAACACCACGTCACCCGGGATCACGGTACCGGAGAGGCCAGCCAGGTCCTGCTCGAGGATGCGCAGGCCCTGCTCCAGGGTCTTGGCGAACTGCTCTTCCTCGGTCTTCAGCACGCGCTCGATATGCGCCTGTTGCTGCTTGAGCTCGGGGAAGGCTTCGCCCATCTCGCCAACCAGGGCGGCAACGATCTTGTGGAAGAAGCTGCCCGTGGCGCCCAGCTTGTTACCGTGACGGCAGGCGCGACGGATGATGCGGCGCAGCACGTAGCCACGGCCTTCGTTGGAAGGCAGCACGCCGTCGGCGATGAGGAAGGAGCAGGAACGGATGTGGTCGGCCACTACTTTCAGCGACGGCGCGTCGTCGTTGGCACAACCAACGGCTTCAGCGGAGGCTTTCAGCAGACTCTGGAACAGGTCGATCTCGTAGTTCGAGTGCACGTGCTGCAGCACAGCACTGATGCGCTCCAGGCCCATGCCGGTGTCCACGCTCGGGGCCGGCAGCGGGTGCATCACGCCGTCAGCCGTACGGTTGAACTGCATGAACACGTTGTTCCAGATCTCGATGTAGCGATCGCCGTCTTCTTCCGGGGAACCGGGCGGGCCGCCCCAGATGTCGGGGCCGTGGTCGAAGAAGATCTCGGTGCAGGGACCGCACGGGCCGGTATCACCCATGGCCCAGAAGTTGTCGGAGGCGTACGGGGCGCCCTTGTTGTCACCGATGCGCACCATGCGCTCGTGGGGAATGCCGACTTCCTTGGTCCAGATGTCATAGGCCTCGTCATCGGTGGCGTAGACGGTGACCCAGAGTTTGTCCTTCGGCAGTTTCAGCCACTTGTCGCCGGTGAGGAACTCCCAGGCGAAATGGATGGCATCACGCTTGAAATAGTCGCCGAAGCTGAAGTTGCCCAGCATTTCGAAGAAGGTGTGGTGACGCGCGGTGTAGCCGACGTTTTCCAGGTCGTTGTGCTTGCCGCCGGCGCGCACGCATTTCTGGCTGGTAGTGGCACGGGTGTAGGCGCGCTTTTCCAGGCCAAGGAAGCAGTCCTTGAACTGGTTCATCCCCGCGTTGGTGAACAGCAGGGTCGGGTCGTTGCCCGGAATCAGGGAGCTGGAAGCGACACGGGTATGCCCCTTCTCTTCGAAGAAGCTCAGGAAGGCTTCACGGATTTCTGCGCTTTTCATAGGTTCTTCCACGGAAACTGCGGCCACGACGGCGGGTGCAAATCGTTATCGGCGAAGGACGGCAAGTGGAAATCAGCGAGAAAGCAGCAGGTTTTCCAGAATATCCCGGCATTTCCCGCCTGTTTCCAACATTGCGTGCGAAATTCGCAGCCGTCTGGCGACGGACATACGAATCACCGGCAAAGGGCCGCATTATATCGGCCCTGCGCTACGGGGATAGTCTCTTTGTGCGATAGATGGCGGCTATTTATGCACGCCGCCAACTCAGGCCTGCTGGAAAGCCGCAAAAGCCTCGATCACACGTGGAACATCGGCGGCTTGCACGTCCAGGTGGGTCACCAGGCGCAGGCGCGCGGCCGGGCTCACGCGGATACCGCGAGCGGAAAGGAACGCGCCCAATGCGCCAGCCTGATCACCGACTTGCACATAGACCATGTTGGTCTGCACCGGTTCGACGGCAAAACCCAGCTCCCTCAGCCCAGCGCCCAGACGCTCGGCGTTTGCGTGATCCTCGGCCAGGCGCTCGACCTGATGGTCCAGCGCGTAGAGGCCCCCTGCCGCGAGCAGGCCAGCCTGGCGCATGCCACCGCCGACCATCTTGCGCAGGCGCCGCGCCTTGCCGATCAGGGCCGCGCTGCCGCACAGCACCGACCCCACCGGCGCACCCAGGCCCTTGGACAGACATACGGAAACCGAGTCGAAGTGCTGGGTGATCTCGCGGGCGTCCACGCCCAGCTTCACTGCCGCGTTGTACAACCGGGCGCCATCCAGGTGCAGGCCGAGGCCACGCCGGCGAGTCAGCTCGCGGGCTGCCGCCAGGTAGGCCAGCGGCAGCACCTTGCCTTGCATGGTGTTTTCCAGGGCCAGCAGGCGGGTACGGGCGAAGTGGAAGTCGTCTTGCTTGATGGCCGCTTCGACCTTGGAGAGGTCCAGGCTACCGTCGGCCTCTCCATCGATCGGCTGGGGCTGGATGGAACCCAGCACGGCCGCGCCACCTCCCTCGTACTTATAGGTGTGGGCCTGCTGGCCAACGATGTACTCGTCGCCGCGTTCGCAGTGGGCCATCAGCCCCAACAGGTTGCTCATCGTACCCGTGGGCACGAAGAGTGCGCCTTCGAAGCCCAGGCGTTCGGCCAGGCTGGCTTCCAGGCGGTTGACGGTGGGGTCTTCGCCATAGACGTCGTCGCCCAGCTCGGCGCGCTGCATGGCGTCGCGCATTCCGACAGTAGGTTGGGTGACGGTGTCGCTGCGTAGGTCGATCAGGCTCATGCCGGGCTCCTTGAATGGGCGAAGAGCCCGATCCTAAAGCCCGGCGCCTTGCGGGTACAGGTACAGAAAGGGGCGAATCATCAAACGTCGGCCGGCACGATCAGGATGCCCGCCCGCAGACCGTTCTTCACCTTGGGATTGGGGAAGATGATCCGCGCGCCCTGCTCTTCCACCACCCAGCGGGTGCCGGCGATATCTTCCGCCAGTAAATAGCCCACGGGCAGCTCACTGAAGTTCTCGATGTCCGGTGCCAGGTGCAGGCGGAAGGACTCGCTGTGCTTGATGATCTCCCGGGATACCGAGAACAGCTGCAAGCCATCCAGGCTTTCTCCGTCAGTGGCCGGCTCGCACCCTTCGACGATTGAACGCAGGCGAGCCTCCAGACGATCGAGGTTGACCTCCTCGTTGCTGCCGAAAGGCCTCGCCTTGCCCAGCTCCAGGGTAAAGGCTTCGGCACCCAGGCACGCGTAGGTGTAGGAGCTGAAGGTGATACCGGTCTTGTTCTGCAGCAGCACAGCGTCTATCCCGGCGTCGCGCAG
Organism: Pseudomonas sp. BN415; assembly: GCF_029871195.1. Taxonomy (NCBI): domain Bacteria; kingdom Pseudomonadati; phylum Pseudomonadota; class Gammaproteobacteria; order Pseudomonadales; family Pseudomonadaceae; genus Pseudomonas; species Pseudomonas sp. BN415. Next base: position 66,975 of record NZ_SSOK01000055.1, on the reverse strand, counting down.
GCGGGCCAGTTCCTGGCGCGAATGCTCGCGACCCTCGACATAGGGATACAGCGCGAACTGCTCGATCTTGGAGCCACGGATGGCGGTGTGCAGATCGTAGTGCAGGCGGTCGCGGTCGGGCTTGCTGAAAAACGCAGCGGCGTATCGCTCCAGTTCTCCGGCACGCATGGCTTCGAAGCCACTGGATTCGGCATGGCGGCCATTGAACAGACGGTTGAGGTCCTGCTCGACGAAGCGCTCGCCACGACGGATGGCCTCGGGGTTGCCCAGCAGGAAAAGCATACGTGCGCGCGGCTTGAGCTGGCCGCGGGCGATGGACTGGACCAGGCGGTCCAGCAGTTCGATCGGGGCGGTCTCGTTACCATGCACTCCTGCCGAAAGCAGTAGGTCCAGCCCACTGTCTTCGGCGGCTGGCGGGGTGACGTCCAGCGCCCCCTCGCCCAACCAGTGCAGGCGCACGCCCCCGGATGTCAGCTGGATCTTCTCGGTCGGCTCACGGCCGGCGAGGGTCAATTCGAGCAGTTTTCCGAGGGCTAGCATCCTGTTACCTCAATGATCGTGATCGCAGTCGGGACCATGGACATGGTCATCGTCAGCGTCGGCGTCGGCCGGTTCCATTTCCAGTTGCAGGCTGACCAGGTTGGTAGCCAGCGGGCGCAGCAGCAGGTTGGCGTACTCGGTGTCGCCTTCCTCCACATCCACGCCAATCAGCAGCTGACCGTTGCCGGCCTGCTGGATCCAGACTTCCTTGCCCTGCCAGATAACGGCGAAACGGGTGCAGGAGGTTTCGAGCTGGGTGCCGTCGGTATCTTCGAGGATGAGTTGCAGGGCATCGGACATTTCAGGTTTCTCAGTTGAGCTGGAAGGGATAAACAGCGCCCAGTTTAAGGATCTGCGTCAGTTCATCCAATGCCGTCCGGCACTCCACCAGCAATTGCGGGTCCGCCAGATCGGCTTCACTGAGGCGGTCACGGTAGTGCTTCTCGACCCAGGTGGTCAGGGTGGCGTGAAGTTGCGGGGTCATGATCACCCCCTGGTTCACCGCTGCCAGCTCGTCTTCCTTCAGCGCCACGCGCAGGCGAAGGCAAGCCGGCCCACCGCCGTTCTGCATGCTCTGCTTGAGGTCGAAGACCTTCACTTCGCGAATCGGGCCTTGGTCCGAAGTCAGCTGGTTCAGGTAGTTCCAGACGTTGGCGTTGCTGCGGCACTCTTCCGGCACGATCAGCAGCATGCTGCCGTCAGCACGACTGAGCAGCTGGCTGTTGAACAGGTAGGAACGCACTGCGTCCTCCACCCCAACTGCACTGCGCGGTACGCGCACCGCCTGGAAACGACCACCACGCTTGCCCAGCTTGTTGTCCAGCTCGGCCAGCACCTTGTCAGTCTCGAGGAAGGCATCCTCGTGGTAGAACAGCACTTCGCCGTTGCCCACCGAAATCACGTCGTTGTGGAACACACCCTGATCGATCACCGCCGGGTTCTGCTGAGCGTAGACCACGCCTTCAGATCCCAGGCCATGTAGACGGGCGACCGCCTGGCTGGCCTCCAGGGTCTGCCGCGCCGGGTAGCGTTGCGGCGCCGGGAAACGGCTGTCGAAGGCACTGCGTCCGAACACGAAGAACTCGACACCGGCATCACCGTATCCCTTGCAGAAGCGGGTGTGGTTGGCCGCACCTTCGTCGCCGAACTGGCCAACTGCGGGCAGCGCAGCATGGTGGGCAAAGAATTGGTCATTGGCGAACATCGCGCCCAGCACGCGGCTGGTAGTCGGGTGCTCGATGGAACGATGGAACTTGCAGTTCAGGTTGGCAGCAGTGAAATGCACGCGGCCATCCGCGGTGTCGCCGCTGGGGCTGACGGTGCAGGAGTTGGCGGTCCACATGCTGGAGGCGGAACTGCAGGCGGCTAGAAGCGGCATGGCTTCCTTGGCGGCCCTGGCGATCACTTCGGCATCGGTGCCGGAGAAACCCAGACTGCGCAGGGCAGCGACGTCCTGGCGTTCCTGCGGGGCGAACACACCCTGTTTGAAGCCCATTTCCATCAGTGCCTTCATCTTGCCCAGGCCCTGCAGCGCAGCTTCCTTCGGATTGGAAACCGCCTGGCTGTTGCTCTGCGAGGCGACGTTACCGTAGGACAGACCGCCGTAGTTGTGGGTCGGACCGACCAGTCCGTCGAAGTTCACTTCATAGGCGTTCACAGGCTGACTCCTGGAGTAAGGGTTGCAGGCAGGGCAAGGGTTTCGCTTTCCAGCGATGCGACCGGGTAGGCGCAGTAGTCAGCGGCATAGTAGGCGCTGGCGCGATGGTTGCCGGACGCGCCGACACCGCCAAAGGGGGCGCTGCTGGCAGCACCGGTCAGTTGCTTGTTCCAGTTGACGATGCCGGCGCGGCTCTCGATGAGGAACTGCTGGTAGCGCTCGGCGGAGTCCGACAGCAGACCGGCAGCCAGGCCGTACTGAGTGGCGTTGGCTTCCGTGATGGCAGCATCGAAATCGCGGTAGCGGATTACCTGCAGCAGCGGGCCGAAGAACTCCTCGTCGGGGCGGTCGACCACGGCGGTCACGTCAAGAATGCCGGGGGTCAGCAGCGCGGCGTTCGCCAGCGGCTGGGACATGGCCAACAGTACCTTGGCTCCACCCGCGACAAGATGGTCCTGCGCCTTGATCAGATGACGGGCGGCATCCAGGGAAATCACCGACCCCATGAACGGTGCGGGCTGGGCGTCGAAGGCACCGACCTTGATGGTACTGGCGACACTCACCAGACGTGCCAGCAGGGCATCGCCCCAGGCGCCTTCCGGCACCAGCAGGCGGCGGGCACAGGTGCAGCGCTGGCCGGCGGAAATGAAGGCCGATTGAATGATGGTGTAGACCGCGGCATCCACATCCTGAACCTGGTCCACCACCAGCGGGTTGTTGCCACCCATTTCCAGGGCGAGGATCTTGTCCGGCCGGCCGGCGAACTGTTGGTGCAGCAAGTTGCCTGTGCGGCTGGAGCCGGTGAAGAACAGGCCGTCCAGACCCGGACTGCCGGCCAGGGCGATGCCGGTCTCACGGGCGCCCTGAACCAGGTTGAGCACGCCAGCCGGCAATCCGGCCTCTATCCAGCACTTGACGGTAAGCTCGGCGACCTTTGGGGTCAGCTCGCTAGGCTTGAAGATCACCGCATTACCGGCCAGCAGTGCGGGCACGATGTGGCCGTTGGGCAGGTGACCGGGGAAGTTGTAGGGGCCGAACACCGCCACCACGCCGTGGGGCTTGTGGCGCAGCACGGCGGTGGCATCGGCCAGGGGGCCGCTCTTCTCGCCGGTACGCTCGCGGTAGCTCTGAATGGAAATGGCGACCTTGTTGACCATGCTGGTCACTTCGGTGGTGGACTCCCACAGCGGCTTTCCGGTTTCTTCGCCTATGCAACGGGCCAGCTCATCGGCGTGGTTGCGCAAGGTGACGGCAAACTGCTCAAGAATGGCAATTCGCTCGTCCAGCGGGCGGCGCGCCCAGGCCGGGAAGGCGGCACGAGCAGCCTTGACGGCTTCCTCGACCTGATCAGCAGTCGCGCCGCGGCCGGACCAGACGATCGCCTGGGTCACCGGATTCAACGACTCGAACGCCTCGCCCTGCCCTGCCTGCCAGTTACCAGCAATGAAATGAGTGCTCATTTATACGGACTCCTTGGCCGACAGCGGTACGGCGCGAACCGAGGCGCCGGCGGAGAGTTTCAGGCGCTTGGCGGTCAGCGCGTCCACCACCAGGGTACCGGCGGCCAGACGGGCGGGCGCTGCAGTGATGCGGCAGTCTTCACGCTTGCGGTTGTGGATCAGGAAAGGCGTAGCGTCGTCGCCCGGCGTGCCGACAGCCAGCACCAGGTTCTGGCTATCGCGCACGGCGCGAATCTTCGCGGTCTCGCACTCGATGGCCGGACCGGCGTCGAAAATGTCGACGTAGCCCTGATAGCTGAAGCCCTCGCCCTTGAGCATGGCCAGCGCGGGTTCGGTATCGGTGTGCACGCGGCCGATAATGTTGCGCGCCGCTTCAGACAGGAAGCAGGTATAGAGCGGGAACCTGGGCATCAGTTCGGCGATGAAGGCCTTGTTGCCCACGCCGGTAAGGTAGTCGGCGCGGGAGAACTCCATCTTGAAGAAGTGCCGGCCGAGGCTTTCCCAGAACGGAGAAACACCGTGCTCGTCGGACATGCCGCGCATCTCGGCAATCACCTTGTCACCGAACAGCTCCGGGAACTCGGCGATGAACAGGAAGCGCGCCTTGGACAGCAGCCGGCCGTTCAACCCCGTGCGATGACCGGAATGGAGGAACAGCGAGCAGAGCTCGGAGTTGCCAGTCAGGTCATTGGCCAGGAACAGCGTGGGAATCTGGCGGTGGATATGCAGTTCCTGGGAGGCGCTGACGGTCAGGCCGACCCGGTAGTTGTACCAGGGCTCACGCAAGCCCACGGCGCCGGCCACGGCGGAAATGCCAATGACGGTGCCGTTGTCGTCCTCGAGGACGAACAGGTAGTCCGCATCGGCGCGCTCGGCCTCGCCATGGAATGCCTTCTCGGCCCAGCCGACTCGATGCGCCAGGCGCTCTTCATTGGCCGGCAGCGTTGTCAGGCCTGCGCCAGTGCTGCGCGCCAGGTCGATCAGGGCCGGTAAATCGGCGCTGCGTACGGGACGAACGATCATAGTGCCTCCAGAAATTGCGCTTCCTTCCGTCCGGGAGGGAAGCCAGGGAGAGAGCTGTGCTCTCATCCGGCCCAACCAGGGGCCACCTCCTCCCGACGGGAGGAGGGTCTAAGACTCAAACGGCAATCAGTCGAACGCTGGCGCCTTCACCAACACCCAGGGCTTCAGCGGCTTCTTCGCCAAGCAACACCGGTTTGCCGGGCACCCAGTCGAGTTCGGCGACGATCGCACGGAAATCCTGTAGCTGGCCGTTACACACCAGGTACTGGCGGCCACCCTTGCCCTGCTCACCCAACTTCACTGGCACCATGCGGCTTTGGGCGATGGAGCGGATGCTCGACGTGCGGGCGTGAAGGGTCGGACCACCGTCGAAGATGTCGATGTAGTTGTCGGTCTCGAAGCCTTCGCGCATCAGGATGTCGAAGGTGATCTGCGCACGCGGATGCACCTGGCCCATGGATTCCTGGGCTTCATCCGGCAGCAGCGGCACATAGATCGGGTAGTGCGGCATCAGCTCGGCGAGGAAGGTACGACTCTTCAGGCCGGACAGGCGCTCGGCCTCGGTGTAGTTGAGATCGAAGAAATTACGCCCAACCGCATCCCAGAACGGCGACTCGCCGTGCTCGTCGCTGTAGCCAACGATCTCTACCACCACCGCGTCGGCGAAGCGCTCCGGGTTGCTTGCCATGAACAGCAAGCGGCCGCGGGAGTTGAGTTCGGCAACGGAAGTGTTCACCAGGTCGCGCTCGACGTAGAAACTGGTCAGCAGGCTGTTGCCGGTGAGGTCATGGCAGAGCGACAGGACATGGATCTTGTTGTGGATCGACAGCGAACGAGAGGCATGCACGAAAGTCTCGTTACGGAAGCTGTAGAAGGGTTCGGAAAATCCGGCCGAGGCGACAATCGCCGAGCAACCTGCCAGACGCCCGGTCTTGCTGTCCTCAAGGACGAAGAAGTAGCTCTCCTCGCCGTTGAAACTCACCTCGGCAGAGAAGGAAGCCTCGGACGCGGCAATTTTCTCGCCCAGCACCTGCGCGTCATCCGGCAACGAAGTGACACCCACGGGGCTGTCCGCGGCCAGGCGCTGGACTTCAGCGAGATCGGCCATTTGCGCGGGGCGCATCACCAACATGGGGGGTCACTCCTTTTCTTGTTGAAACCCCGAACGAACCAGTGGTTCCATTCGGAGATAAGCCGGGCCCCTATGGCCCGCACTCACGCATGAATCTGTTCCATCCCTGGGATCGCAGCGCAGCGCTTCCCTGCGCCGCGTCCAGCAGAGGCTTACGCCTGGGTCAGCTTGGCGACAGCGCGCTCGAAGCGATCCAGGCCTTCATCGATGTCCGCGTCCGGAATCACCAGACTGGGGGCAAAGCGCACCACGTCCGGGCTGGCCTGCAGGACCATGACGGCTTCCTGCTCGGCGGCATTCAGCACATCCTTGGCCTTGCCCTTCCAGGCGTCGGAGAGGACGGCGCCAATCAGCAGTCCCAGGCCGCGAACCTCGGTGAAGATGCCGTACTTGGCACCAATGGCTTCGAGACGGGTCTTGAAGCGGTCGTGCTTGGCGTTGATGCCGCGGAGCACTTCCGGGGTGTTGATCACGTCCAGCACGGCCTCGGCGACTGCGCTGGCCAGCGGGTTACCGCCATAGGTGGTGCCATGAGTCCCCACGGACAGGTGCTTGGCGATTTCGCTGGTGGTCAGCATGGCGCCAATGGGGAAACCGCCACCCAGGCTCTTGGCGCTGGAGAGGATGTCCGGGGTCACGCCGTAGTGCTCGTAGGCGAACAGGTGGCCGGTACGACCCATGCCGCTCTGCACTTCGTCGAAGATCAGCAGCGCGTTGTGCTCGTCACACAACTTGCGGGCACCTTCCAGGTAGGCCTTGTCGGCCGGCAGCACGCCGCCCTCGCCCTGCACGGGTTCCAGAACCACGGCACAGGTCTTGTCGGAAATGGCCGCCTTCAGGGCTTCCAGGTCGTTATAAGGCACGTGGCTGATGCCTTCCATCTTCGGGCCGAAGCCATCGGAGTACTTCGGCTGCCCCCCCACGGTCACGGTGAACAGGGTGCGACCGTGGAAACTGTTGGTGGCGGAGATGATCTCGTGCTTCTGCGGGCCATAGACGTCATGGGCATAGCGACGGGCCAGTTTGAAAGCCGCTTCGTTGGCTTCAGCGCCGGAGTTGGCCAGGAACACGCGCTCGGCAAAGGTGGCGTCAACCAGCTTCTTGGCCAGGCGCAGGGCCGGCTCGTTGGTGAAGACGTTAGAGACGTGCCAGATCTTGTTGGCCTGCTCGGTCAGCGCCTTGACCAACGCCGGGTGCGCGTGGCCAAGGGAGTTCACTGCGATACCGCCGGCAAAATCGATCAGCTCGCGACCGGACTGGTCCCAGACTCGGGAACCCTGACCACGCACCGGAATGAATGCGGCGGGGGCGTAGTTGGGAACCATCACCTTGTCGAAATCGGCGCGCTCGACCTGCGCATGCTCAACGGACATCAGTTTCTCCTGCCATGAACGGCTAGTGATGAAAGGATTGTAGGGACTGATTCGGGGTTGGCATTGCCGCCATGCGACAACTTCTTACAGCGCCAACCCCGCGAAAACCGACGCTTATGGAAATGCGACAGAAAGCGTCGGGAAGGCGCAGTTTAAACGCTGATCGCCACCGCTACGCACCCGTGGGGAAAATTTCTCCACGGGGTGACTGGTGAGTATTGACGCTCGAGGGGATTGGGATATCTGTAGGGGCGAATGAATTCGTCCCTACAAGAGAAGAGCGGTGAGGGATCAGCCGTGCTCGGCCACTGCGACCGGCTGCTGAGTGTCGAAGGGACTGGAACCGCGGCGCTGGTTGCGGTCTTCGCGAGGGGTGACGCCGAAGAAGTTGCGGTAAGCACTGGAGAAGTGCGGGCCGGAGGAAAAGCCGCAGGACAGGCCGATCTGGATGATCGACTTGCTGGTTTGCATCAGCATCTGGCGCGCCTTGTTCAGGCGCAGCTCCAGGTAGTACTGGCTGGGCACCCGATTGAGGTACTGCTTGAAGATCCGCTCCAACTGACGACGGGACACGCAGACATGCTGAGCAATCTCGTCGGTAGTCAGCGGCTCTTCGATGTTGGCCTCCATCAGCAGCACGGCCTGGGTCAGCTTCGGGTGGCTGGAACCCAGACGATTCTGCAGTGGAATGCGCTGCCGTTCGCCGCCTTCGCGGATACGCTCGACCACCAGCTCTTCGGATACCGCCCCAGCCAGTTCGGCACCGTGATCACGGGCCAGCACTGCCAGCAGCAGGTCGAGCACCGCCAGACCACCGCAGGCAGTGAGACGATCACGATCCCAGTCGAACAGATGACTGGTGGCGATCACCTTGGGGAAGCGCTCGGTGAAATCATCCTGCCAACGCCAGTGCACCGCTGCGCGATAGCCATCCAGCAGGCCCAGTTGCGCCAATGGATAGACACCCGCGGACAGTCCACCAATCACGCAGCCGGCACGTACCGAATGCTTGATGGCCGCTGAAAGAGCCGGCGACATCTGCGCCGGCGGCTCATCGGCCAACAGGAACAGGCGCTGCAGGCCGTCGAGCTTACCGGTCCAGGCTTCGCCGGGTAGGCGCCAAGCCGCTTCGGCGGCCGGTTCGGCCTGCAGGAAGGACATCTCGTAAACCACGTCCGGATGCAATCGCTGGGCAACGCGCAGCGCTTCCTCGGCCAGCGCCAGAGTCAGCGCCTTGGTACCGGGCCAGAGGAGAAAAGCGATTCGATGGGCAGTCATGGCAGGCAGCTTAGCAGACCCCGGTAAAAGGAAAGGGACAAGGCAAGGACAGGTCTCGAATGCACCGCGGCGGCCCTGGGGCCGCCGCGACGGAGATCACTTCAGGCTGCCGGAAAGGAACTGTTTGAGGCGATCGGATTGCGGATTGGCCAGCACTTCCTTGGGACAACCACGCTCTTCTACCAGCCCCTTGTGCAGGAACACCAACTGGTTGGAAACCTCGCGGGCGAAGCCCATCTCGTGGGTCACCACCACCATGGTGCGGCCTTCCACCGCCAGGTCTTTCATGACCTTGAGCACTTCACCCACCAATTCCGGGTCCAGTGCCGAGGTGGGTTCGTCGAACAGCATGACTTCCGGCTCCATGGCCAAGGCACGGGCGATAGCCACGCGCTGCTGCTCACCACCGGACATGTGCGCCGGGTAGGCGTCCTTGCGATGGGCCACGCCCACCTTGGCCAGGTAGTGCTCGGCTTTCTCGATGGCTTCCTTTTTCGGCACGCCGAGCACATGCACGGGCGCCTCGATGACGTTCTCCAGGGCGCTCATGTGCGACCAGAGGTTGAAATGCTGGAACACCATCGCCAGACGCGAACGCATGCGCTGCAGCTGTTTGGCATCGGCCGCTTTCAAGCCACCGTCCTTGTTGGCCACGAGCTTCAGCTCTTCGCCATTGAGGAGGATCTTGCCGCCGTGGGGCTGCTCCAGCATGTTGATGCAGCGCAGGAAAGTACTCTTGCCCGAGCCGCTCGAGCCGATGATGCTGATGACGTCGCCAGCCTTCGCCGCCAAGGACACGCCCTTGAGGACTTCGTGGCTGCCATAGCGCTTGTGCAGATCTTGGACTTCCAGTTTGTACATGGTTTCGGTCTCGTTTGGCTCAGTCGCTCAGCAGGCGTCCCTGACGAATGGGTTCACGGCCAGCCACCTTGGCCAGCCAAAGTCCAGGTTGCGCGAATCGCATCCGCTCACGCGCGAACAGCACGCCGTCAACCGACGCGCAAACCACCGCATGACGGTCGTCCAGCGGGTCGATCACCTCGAACAGCGGATCGCCAGCCTTGACCTTCGCACCGGCGCTCTGGAGGAAGCTCACGACGCCGGAGTGCGGTGCATAGAGATATTCAGCGCCTTCGAACGGCGTCGCCTCGCAGCAATCCTGCGGGGCCGCCGGCCATTCACCAGTGATCAGCCCCTGCTCGGCGAGGAAGGCCAGAATGGCTTCGGCGCGCGCCTCGGCCAGCGGCTTGTCAGTATCGGCCATGCTACCCAGCTCCACGGTAGTCGCCATGCAGGCCGGAGGAATCGACGCTTCAGGGAAGCGCTGGGCCAGGCGCAGCCAGGGCAGCGAGCAGGATTCGTCGAATGAGCTGCCGCCGGAATCTTCGGCGGTCAGTACCGCACCGGCCTCCAGACGCGCAGCCAGCGGGCGCAGTTCGTTCCAGTGCTGCGGCAGGCAGTAGAAATGCACCGCAGCTTCGAAGTCACAGTGCAGGTCCAGCACTAGGTCGGCATCGCAGGCATGCTGCAACAGCAAACGCTGCATGCCTGCCAGCTCGGAACCAGCCGGGGGCAGTGCGGCCAGTGCCTCGCCCATGGCCTGACGGATCAGCGCCACGTTGGCCGCAGCGTCGACACCCAGACGACCTTCCAGGCGCTCGGCCACCAGGCCGGCCAGGTCAGCGAAGTCACGGTTGAAGTTCTTGCCGCTGCCCAGCTCGAAGCGACCCTGCTGGACCGCCTGGAGCACCTGACCAAGCCCCAGGGGGTTGGCCACCGGCACCAGTTCAATCACACCGCTCAGGCGGCCTTGCCCTTCCAGTTCGCGCAGGCGGCGCTTGAGCTCGACCGCAACGCGCATGCCCGGCAACTCATCGGCATGCAGCGAGGCCTGGATGTAGGCCTTGCGCGCGCCAGTGCCGAATCGGAAGACCGTCAGTTGGCGGCGGGTTCCCAGGCATCCCCAGGGCAGCTCGTGGTCAATACGTTGCATGACGTCAGGCCTTGCGCGGGGCCAGATAGGCCAGGTAGCGACGCTCGGCGGCCTTGAACAGGCGCACCAGGATGAAGGTCAGGCACAGGTAAAACGCACCGGCAGTAATGAAGGCCTCGAACGGCAGATAGTACTGCGAGTTCACAGTGCGCGCGGCGCCAGTGATGTCGATCAGGGTGACGATGGACGCCAGACTGGTGGTGTGCAGCATCATGATGACTTCATTGCTGTACTGCGGCAGCGCACGACGCAGGGCCGACGGCAGCAGGATGCGGCGGTAGAGCTTGGCGCGGGACATGCCCATGGCCTTGGCTGCCTCGATCTCGCCGTGGGGCGTGGCCTTGATGCTGCCAGCAAGAATTTCCGCAGTGTAAGCGCTGGTGTTGATGGCAAATGCCAGGCAGGCGCAGAAGGTCGCATTGGACAGGTAGGGCCAGAGGACGCTCTCACGCACTGCCTCGAACTGCGCCAGGCCGTAGTAGATCAGGAACAGCTGCACCAGCATCGGAGTGCCGCGGATCACATAGGTGTAGAGCCAGGCCGGGAAATTCACCCAGGGCTGCTTGGATACGCGCATCAATGCCAGCGGAACTGCTGCAGTCAGCCCCAGAGCCAGTGAGATGACCAGCAGCTTCAAGGTCACCAGCACGCCACCGAAGTAGAGCGGCAGGCTCTCCAGGATCACGTTGTAGTCGAAGATCATAGTTCAGCCGCCTTGATGCCTACCGAGTAGCGTCGCTCCATGTAGCGCAGCGCCAGCAGGGAAACGCTGGTCAGCACCAGGTACAACGCGGCAACCGCGAGGTAGAAGGTGAAAGGTTCACGGGTAGCGTCCGCTGCACTTTTGGCCTTGAACATCATGTCCTGCAGGCCGACCACCGAAATCAGCGCGGTGGCCTTGGTCAACACCAGCCAGTTGTTGGTGAAGCCGGGAATAGCCAGGCGAATCATTTGCGGCACGAGAATGCGGAAGAACACCTTGGGGCCGCTCATGCCATAGGCCATCCCCGCCTCGCCCTGCCCTTTCGGGATTGCCATGAAGGCACCGCGAAAGGTCTCGGACAGGTAAGCGCCGAAGATGAAGCCAAGGGTAAAAACGCCTGACCAGAAGGGGTCCAGGTCGATGTAGTCGTCGTAGCCGACCATCGGCGCGACGACGTTCACGATCTGCTGACCGCCGTAGAAGATCAGCAGGATCAGCACCAGGTCAGGAATGCCACGGATCACGGTGGCGTAAGCCTCACCCAGCAGGGACAACCACTTGATCGGGGACAGTCGGAACGCCGCACCGATCAGACCGAGCACCACGGCCATGGTTATGGAAGACAGGGCCAGCAACAGGGTGAGCCAGGCACCATCGAGAATGGTCGAGCCGTAGCCGTTGAGCATGATTCAAATCCTCATGCAGCGCGCCGGAATGCTCCGGGCGGCACCGCCACAACGAAAAAGTGGCACAAACCGCTATGTGAAGTTTGTGCCACTTTCAGGGAAATGCGATTACTCGCCGTAGACGTCGAACTTGAAGTACTTGTCCTGTACTTCCTTGTACTTGCCATTGGCACGGATGGCGGCGATGGCATTGTTGATCTTCTCGGCCAGGGCCTTGTCACCCTTGCGCACGGCGATGCCAGCACCTTCGCCGAAGTACTTCTTCTCGGTGAAAGCCGGGCCTACCAGGGCGAAGCCCTTGCCGGCATCGGTCTTGAGGAAACCGTCGTCGATGTTCACCACGTCCGCCAGGGTGGCGTCGAGGCGGCCAGCGGACATATCCAGGAAGATCTCGTTCTGCGAACTGTAGCGAACCACTTCAACACCCGCAGGCGCAAAGACGTCAGTCGCGTAACGGTCATAGATGGAAGCGCGCTGCACACCGACTTTCTTGCCTTTAAGGTCAGTCAGCGGGTCATTGATGACGGTGCCTTCCTTCATCGCGAGGCGAGCGGGGGTGTGGTAGTACTTCTTGGTGAAGTCCACCGACTTCAGGCGCTCTTCGGTGATGCTCATGGAGGAAAGTACGGCGTCGAACTTGCGTACTTTCAGGGCTGGGATCAGGCCATCGAACTCCTGCTCGATCCACTTGCACTCGACTTTCATCTCAGCGCACAGGGCATTGCCGATGTCGTAGTCGAAGCCAGTGATGGTGCCTTCCGGCGTCTTGAAGGCGAAGGGCGGGTAAGCAGCTTCGATACCAATGCGCAGGGGCTTGGCATCATCAGCAATGGCGGCCAGCGGCGACAACAGGGACAGCGCCATGGCGCCGAGAAGTGCAATCTTCTTCATCTTATGACTCCTTCAAAGGGATATGGCTTCTGTTGGCAGCGTGAGAATTCGCCCAGACGGTCCACGAATTGTAGAAAGAGTCGTCGTCTTTGCTGGCTGAAAGCCGTAGGCAAAAGGCTCCGACTGGGTGTGCGGCATTCTAGCCACAGCCCCGAAGTCGATATTTCTTCAATGCGACAACAAATTACAGAAGCACCGGAGAGGGGGATGAAGAGCATTGACAGGCATGAATAAAAATGCCGGAAAGATCAGATGCAGAACCTTTCAAACAGGCAATTATCGGACCATAAAAAATAAGCCCCTTTAATTCCGGGACCTTGCGAGTTTCACCTTGATTCTGGCGACCCAAATAACGCCCCGACAAAGGACAATACGTTCCCAATGGAACCAGAATGGTGCGGCCTGTAACGGGCACTGTTACTCGACCACCCCTCCCCCGCCGAAAACTCGATAAGAAATCGGTATTTGCAGCGAGGCGTGATGCCCGGCCTACCGGGCCGACTGCAGTCGCGCTAGCGTCCGGGCTCGATTAAACGCAACGGCAACGTGCAAGCGCCCTGCCCCTGAAATGCAAAACCCCGCCCCGGCTTGTGGCCAGGGCGGGGTTTTGCGACAAGCCCCGATCAGGCAGCTTGCATGGTGCGGTGAGTATCGATGAGGTGTTGCACCACTCCGGGATCAGCCAGTGTGGAGATGTCACCGAGGGTGTCATACTCGGCGACGGCGATCTTGCGCAGGATGCGGCGCATGATCTTGCCCGAGCGGGTCTTCGGAAGGCCCGGAGCCCACTGGATTACATCTGGGGTAGCGATCGGACCGATCTCCTTGCGCACCCAGTTCCTCAGCTCCTGACGCAGTTGCTCGGAAGACTCCTCTCCTGCATTCAGAGTGACGTAGACGTAGATGCCCTGCCCTTTGATGTCGTGGGGCATACCCACCACCGCAGCCTCGGCAACTTTCGGGTGGGCGACCATGGCGCTCTCGATTTCTGCGGTACCCATGCGGTGACCCGAGACGTTGAGTACATCATCCACGCGACCGGTGATCCACCAGTAGCCGTCCTCGTCTCGACGAGCGCCGTCGCCAGTGAAGTACATGCCCTTGAAAGTCTTGAAGTAGGTGTCGACGAAGCGGTCGTGGTCGCCGTACAGGGTGCGAGCCTGGCCCGGCCAGGAATCAATGATCACCAGGTTGCCTTCGGTCGCGCCTTCCAGGATGTTGCCGAGATTATCCACCAGTGCCGGTTGCACACCGAAGAACGGACGCGCCGCGGAGCCCGGCTTCATGGCGTGGGCGCCCGGCAGCGGGGTCATCAGGCAGGCGCCGGTTTCGGTCTGCCACCAGGTATCGACGATCGGGCAGCGGCCCTGGCCGACATTCTCGTAGTACCAGTGCCAGGCTTCCGGGTTGATCGGCTCACCCACGGAACCCAACAGACGCAGGCTGGAGCCGTCAGCGCCTTCGACCGCAGCCTTGCCCTCGGCCATCATGGCGCGAATGGCGGTGGGGGCGGTGTAGAGAACGTTGACCTTGTGCTTGTCGACGATCTTGGCGACGCGGGTCATGTCCGGGTAGTTCGGCACGCCTTCGAACATGACAGTCGTCGCGCCGTTGGACAGCGGACCGTAGACCAGATAGGTGTGGCCGGTGACCCAGCCGATGTCGGCGGTGCACCAGAACACCTCGCCCGGGCGGTAATCGAATACGCGCTCATGGGTCAGCGAGGCGTAGGTGAGGTAGCCCCCAGTGGTGTGCAGCACACCCTTGGGTTTGCCGGTGGAGCCGGAGGTGTAGAGGATGAACAGCGGATCCTCGGCGCCCATTTCCTTCGGCGCGCAGGTGCTACCCGCCACCTTCATCAGATCCTCGTACCAGACATCGCGATGCTGGTTCCACTTGATATCGCCGCCGGTGCGCTTGACCACGATGATCTTCTGCACACTGCTGGTTTCAGGGTTGGTCAGCGCGTCATCGACGTTGGCTTTCAGCGGGGTCTTCTTGCCGCCGCGCAAGCCTTCGTCGGCGGTGATCACCACCTTGGAGCGGCAGTCGATGATGCGACCGGCCAGAGCCTCAGGGGAGAAGCCACCGAACACCACGGAGTGGATGGCACCGATACGGGTGCAGGCCAGCATGGCCACCACGGCTTCCGGGATCATCGGCATATAGATGGTCACCACGTCGCCGCGGTGTACGTCCTGACCGCGCAGGGCGTTGGCGAACTTGCAGACGCGTTCATGCAGATCGCGGTAGGTGATGTGCTCGTGTTCGGAAGGGTCGTCGCCTTCCCAGATGATCGCGACCTGGTCTCCACGCTCGGCAAGGTGGCGGTCCAGGCAGTTGGCGGAAACGTTGAGGGTGCCATCAGCGAACCACTTGATATCGACGTGGTGGTCGTCGAAGGAGGTCTGCTTCACCTTGGTGAAAGGCTTGATCCAGTCGATGCGCTTGGCCTGTTCACGCCAGAAGCCATCAGGATTGATCACGGACTGCTGGTACATGGCTTTGTAGGTCGCCTCGTCCGTCAGGGACTGGGCGGCCACTTCAGGGCGGACCGGATACAGAGAAGCAGCACTCATGGGTCTTACCTCGGTGGGTAGTTGTTTTTGTATGGCGCCTTTTGTATCCCCCGCTCTTCTGTAGGGCCATTCGACCATGGTCTTACCAAACCCGGACTATGGTCGAAGCTGTAAAAATGACGTACGGCTGGGCGCTGGCGAACAGGCGCCACCCAAACACGCCACAACCTTTTCCGGGGCGAAAAAAACCGGCCCGATATCAGAGGACATGGGCCGGCGAAGCACTATCGGGTCGTTGGTGAGAGCCCGGACGTCAAGCCCGGCTGATGGCGCGCGGACGACCGGCCGCGCGCCATACAGAGTCAGACGTGGGCGTCCTGGTATTCCTTCTCGGCTTCGTCGAAGCGCTTGATCATGGCGGCGGACGGGCCGTTGCCGATGCGGCTGAAGATCAGGATGCCGAGGGTGCAGAGGATGAAGCCCGGAACGATTTCGTACAGACCGGTCCAGCCGAAGAAGTTCTTCCACAGAACCACGGTGACCGCGCCAAGGACCATGCCGGCCAGCGCACCGTTACGGGTCATGCCTTTCCACACCAGGGAGAGGATCACCACCGGACCGAAAGCAGCACCGAAGCCAGCCCAGGCGTAGGACACCAGCCCCAGCACCTTGCTTTCGGGGTTGGCGGCGATGGCGATAGCGATCACAGCCACCAGCAGCACCATGGCACGACCGACCCACACCAGTTCCAACTGGCTGGCATTCTTGCGGAAGAAGGCCTTGTAGAAGTCTTCGGTCAGGGCACTGGAGCACACCAGCAGCTGGCAGCTCAGGGTGGACATCACAGCGGCCAGAATGGCGGACAGCAGCACGCCGGCGATCCAGGGGTTGAACAAAATCTTGGCCAGTTCGATGAACACGCGCTCGTGGTTCTCACCCACGGCACCAGCCTGCTCCGGATGGGCGGAGAAGTAGGCGAT
Source organism: Pseudomonas sp. BN415 (assembly GCF_029871195.1). Lineage (NCBI taxonomy): Bacteria > Pseudomonadati > Pseudomonadota > Gammaproteobacteria > Pseudomonadales > Pseudomonadaceae > Pseudomonas > Pseudomonas sp. BN415. The sequence goes on along the minus strand of NZ_SSOK01000055.1, from coordinate 50,740 downwards.
GCCGAAGAAGCCGACGGCCACGGCACCAGCCAGGCAGAAGATCATCCAGGCCATGGAGATGCGACGGGCATTGGGGATGGATTTGACCGAGTCGGCAGCCATGAAGCGCGCCAGAATGTGCGGCTGACCGAAGTAGCCCAGGCCCCAGGCGAGCAGGGAGATCACGCCGATGAAGGTAGCGCCCTTGAGCATGTCGAAGTTGGTCGCGTCCTTCATTTCGATGGCCATGAAGGTCGGATCGACGCCACCAGTGGCGATCATCACGATGATCGGGGTGAGGATCAGGGCGAAGATCATCAGGCTGGCCTGGACGGTATCGGTCCAGCTTACCGCCAGGAAACCACCGACGAAGGTGTAGCAGATAGTGGCGGCAGCACCGGCCCAAAGGGCGGTTTCGTAGGAAATGCCGAAGGTGCTCTCGAACAGACGGGCGCCAGCCACGATGCCGGATGCGCAGTAGATGGTGAAGAACACCAGGATCACCACGGCGGAGAAGATGCGCAGGACGCGACTGTTGTCTTCAAAGCGGTTGGTGAAGTAGTCCGGCAGGGTCAGGGCATTGCCGTTGTGCTCGGTCTGCACGCGCAGACGGCCGGCAACGAATAGCCAGTTGAGGTAGGCACCAACGATCAGGCCGATGGCGATCCAGCTTTCGGAGAGACCGGAGAGGTAGACGGCACCTGGCAGGCCCATAAGCAGCCAGCCGCTCATGTCAGAAGCGCCGGCGGACAGTGCGGTAACGAAGCTACCGAGGCTGCGGCCACCGAGGATGTAGTCGGAAAGGTTGTTGGTGGAGCGATAGGCATAGAAGCCGATCAGCACCATGGCCGCGATGTAGATCACGAAAGTGATCAGTGTCGGGTTACTCACACTCATGGGGGTCTCCCCTGCTCGTTTGTTTTTATTCGGATGCGGCGGGTATCCGCTCCGTGGTTGCTTTTTGGCAGACGCTTTTGGCGGCTACCGGTTTACTTCCCGACCACGCCAGCCAGAGGGCCGATGCAATCCCGGTCGGGCAATGGTCACAGAGCATCCGGCCCTGCCAATACGACGATGAATCGGCACTGAGGGCCCGGCCCACCATGCGTATCAATGAATTCCTTTCGGCGCCTCATGAGTTACGGAGGTCGCGCTGCCATGGACCACGATGAAGAGAACGACAAGCGGGTGGGCTTGGCGGACCAACACCGAACCGACGTGACGGGCTATCGACATCACCCCCTTTACTCACCGGGATCGCTACTACTTTGGTCTAGTACAACCATTCCGGCTCGCAAGGGCACGCCAGACTGCCGGCGGTCGCAAGGCGAGTGCGGAATTTAGAGACATGGCCTTACGCCTTTCTTGTCAGATTCTCTGATTCACTTTCAGAATCCTCTGATTCAGGGAACTTTCCGCCAAAAGGTGCAACCGGCTGCTCAGCAGAGCAGCCGGCGCATAGCCTCAAAACGCGAGACGCAGCCCCAGCGTCAGGTTGCGCCCAGGAAGGACAACCTCATCCTTGATGAAGGAACTGTGGTTGCGCCCAACGGAATCCAGCAGGTTGCTCCCCTTCAGATAAACCTGATAGTCGGTACTCTGCAAACGCCCGTCGTAGGTCAGCGAAGCACCGAGCATGTTGTAACCACCCGTTTCGCTCTCATATGCCGCGACCTCGTCCTGACGCTGCACCCGGTAGAACTCCAGCTGGCCGGCCAGCGACGGGGCAAGGCGTTGATCGAGGCGCATGCCCAACCGATCCGCCGGAATGCGCGGCAGGTCACCGCCATCACGCAGCTTTCCACGCACATGATCACCAAACAGGCTCACCTGGGTGGCATCGGTGAAGCGGTAGCTGACCTCACCCTCTGCGCCGGTCAACACGGCATCGTCCTGGCTGTACTGGATCTCGCGCATGCCACCACCGATGTCACGTCCCGTGTCGGCGGCGTAGATGAAGTCATTCACCTGGTTCCAGTACAGACTGAGACTGAACTGGGTACGGCCAGTGTGCTTGCGCAACGACAGCTCGGCATTGTGGGAGGTTTCCTCCTCCAGCTCCGGATCGCCCAGCTCTACTGTGCGAGTCGCCGCGTGAGGCCCGTTGGCATAGAGTTCCTCGGCGGTGGGCAGGCGCTGCGAACGCGACAGGGTCAACCCAAGTGAATACTCCGGGGCAAAACTCCAGACCGCCCCGGCCGAAGCCGAGGTGCCGCGATGACTGGCGCCGTGCTGGCCTTCAGCGTCAATGTCCTGCCACTCGTGACGCAAACCGAGCTCGTAGCGCCAGTCGCCAACCCGGTACTCCTCCAGCAGGAAAAGGCCATGGTTGCGCGTGAGTGTTGGCGGCACGTAGGCCTCTTCACCCAGCGCTTGAAAATCACGCCGCAGTGTCTGACCACCTAGCACGCCACGCCAGCCCAGCAGCGGCGCATGGGTCAACTCCAGACGAGCATCGGTAGCGTCGTTGCGGAAAGTGGTCGCAGTCTCGCCTCCTTCTACTTCCCGGTGCTCATAGTCACTGTGACCCACACGGAGCCGGCCCAGCTCGAAACCCGGCAGCGGTTCACGGTACTCACCACGCAGGTCCCAGTGACGCTGCTCCATGTCGATGTAAGGCACACCGCCTTCGGCATGCTCTTGGTCGTGATCTTCGTCATGTTCGTCGTCATGGCCTTCATCGTCATGGCTCGCGCAGTGCCAGTCGCGCGGATCGTGCATATGGCAGTCAGCATGCTCGTGGGCCAGCAGACCGTAGCGATTGTTCTGCTGGGTGTAGGCCAGGCCGAGGTACCCACGGTCACCGATCCAGCTACCACCGAGGGTGGCGGTATCCGTGTCGTTGTAGGAGCCCGTCTGTTTGCTGGAACGAGGTTCGCCTCCGGCACCGGGAATCTCATACTCGTCATCCTGGCGCTTGACCCCCTCGACACGCATCGCGAACTGCCCCGCTCCGGCAGTCAGACCGAACGCCCCGGCGCCTTCGTTGGCCACGCTGTTGGCGCGCAGTTCGACTTCCCCCTCGTAACCCTTCTCGGGAATGTAGGTAGGCACTTTCTTGTCGATCACATTGACCACACCACCGATGGCTCCACCGCCATAAAGCAAGGTCGCTGGCCCTTTGAGTACTTCGATACGCTCAACCAGCATCGGCTCCAAGCTGACCGCATGATCAGGGCTGATCGTGGAGGCATCCAAGGCATCGACTCCATCACTGAGGACCCGCACCCGAGCGCCATCCAGGCCCCGGATGACCGGGCGACTGGCCCCCGCGCCGAAGCTACTGGAACGCACGCCTGGCAGGCCGTCGAGGGTTTCCCCCAGGGTCGCCTCGCGACGCAGCATCAGTTCGTCGCCCTGTAGCACGGCCGCCGGGCTGACCATGTCGTTGGGTGCGCTGGACAGGGCGCTGGCGCTGATGACGTTGCTCTCCAGCTCCAAAGGCGTCCTGGCCTCGTCAGCCAGGGCAGCCGCACTCGGCGCCAGGGCAATGGCCAAGGCGAGAGGATGGTGAAACGCTTTCATGTTGTACCTCTGATATCCGTATGACGCACCGCATTGCACGGTGCTGTTGGCAGACAAGCGCAGGGATGATCACTGCGAGGCACAACTATATAGCGTTATAACGTAACAATTAAGAGTGATTCACAACGGCTGGGCACAGTACAGCTAATCGTGGGGCATGGAGGTCATGTCTGCGCCACGCAGACGCTTGGGCGTCAGGCCAAGATAGCGGCGCATGGCCGTGGTCAGCGCGCTCTGACTGGAGAACCCGCATTCTTCGGCGATACGCACTAGCGGCTGCTCACTTTCGCGCAACAGGCGGGCCGCGCGATCCAGGCGGGTTTTCAGCAGGTACTGATGAGGGGTCAGGCCCAGGCTGTCCTTGAACTGCGCATGGAAGTGGCTGGGACTCAGGCAAGCGACCTGGGCCAACTCCGCCACGCTGATCCGCCGCGACAGGTTGCCCTGGATGTAGCCGTCCAGCCGCTCGATATCGAGACTGCTGACCGGACGCCGCTGCGTCTCGCCAAACAGGCGCAGGTACAGGGCGCGCAGCAGGATGCCACCGAGGGAACGAGCCAGCATAGGATCGCTGCCATAACGGGCGAGTTCCGCGCCGGCGTAGTTCAAGAGGTTCTGGAAGTCGGCATCCAACTCCGGGTAGCGCGGGGTCTCGAAAAGGCGACCAAGCAGCTCGAGGTCCTCGGCCGGGGTGCCTTGCTCATCCAGATCGAGAATCAGCATGCGGTTGTCCCCAACGCCCGCGAAATCGTGCCTGGTATCCCCTGGCACCAGGCAGGCGCGCATCCGGCAAACTTCCCCCCCACGGCCATCCACCTCAAACGCGGCGCGGCCAGCGATGGACATAACCAGTTGGTGATGGTCATGGGCGTGATGGTGGGCCTGGTCGTCCAGGCGCAGGAGGCGGGCTTCGAGCATAGGGCAACTTGATCAAATTTTGCGCATTCTAGCCGTCGCAACCCAGGTTGCACAGCGCCACCTGGCAGAGTGTCATCACCCAGCGCAGTTGAAATGCCTTCCGCGTTACCCCATCTAGCCTGGGTAAGCCATTTGCCAGGTGCCCCCATGAGCGATCAGGACATCAACGCCGACATCGTCGACGAAGCCACTCCCAGCCAACGGACCGGCCTGGTGCTGCCCGGCCAGACCCTCCCGGACAAGGTCTACGTCATTCCCATCCACAACCGCCCGTTCTTCCCGGCCCAAGTGCTGCCGGTCATCGTCAACGAAGAGCCTTGGGCGGAAACCCTTGAGCTGGTTGGCAAGACCGAACACCACTGCCTGGCGCTGTTCTTCATGGAGAACCCGCCGGAAAACCCGCGCCATTTCGACCCCAGCACCCTGCCCGAGCACGGCACCCTGGTGCGGGTGCACCATGCCAGTCGTGAAGGCGGCAAACTGCAGTTCGTGGCCCAAGGCCTGTCACGGGTGCGCATCCGGGGCTGGCTCAAGCGTCATCGCCCGCCCTATCTGGTGGAGGTGGATTATCCACACAGCCCGCTGGACCCGCGGGACGAGGTCAAGGCTTACGGCATGGCGCTGATCAACGCCATCAAGGAACTGCTGCCCCTCAACCCGCTGTACAGCGAAGAACTGAAGAACTACCTCAACCGCTTCAGCCCCAACGATCCTTCTCCGCTGACCGACTTCGCCGCGGCCCTGACCACTGCACCCGCCCGTGAGTTGCAGGAGGTGCTGGACACCGTTCCGATCCTCAAGCGCATGGAGAAGGTGCTGCCGCTGCTGCGCAAGGAAGTGGAAGTCGCGCGGTTGCAGAGCGAGCTGTCCGCCGAGGTGAACCGCAAGATCGGCCAGCACCAGCGCGAATTCTTCCTCAAGGAGCAGCTCAAGCTGATCCAGCAGGAACTCGGCATCACCAAGGACGACCGCAGCGCCGACAGTGAGCAGTTCACCCAGCGCCTGGAAGGCAAGGTCCTGCCGAACCAGGCAAAGAAGCGCATCGATGAAGAGCTGAACAAGTTGTCGATCCTGGAGACCGGATCGCCGGAGTACGCGGTCACCCGCAATTACCTGGACTGGGCCACCTCGGTGCCATGGGGGGTCTACAAGGCAGACAAGCTCGACCTCAAGCATGCCCGCAAGGTATTGGACAAGCACCACGCCGGGCTGGATGACGTGAAAAACCGCATCCTCGAATTCCTCGCGGTGGGCGCCTTCAAGGGCGAGATATCCGGTTCCATCGTCCTACTGGTAGGCCCGCCCGGCGTAGGCAAGACCAGCGTTGGCAAGTCCATCGCCGAATCCCTCGGACGCCCCTTCTACCGCTTCAGCGTCGGCGGCATGCGCGACGAAGCTGAAATCAAGGGTCACCGCCGCACCTACATCGGCGCCCTGCCCGGCAAACTGGTGCAGGCGCTGAAAGAGGTGGAGGTGATGAACCCGGTCATCATGCTCGACGAAATCGACAAACTCGGGGCCAGCTATCAGGGCGATCCAGCCTCGGCCTTGCTGGAGACCCTGGACCCGGAGCAGAACGTCGAGTTTCTCGACCACTATCTGGACCTGCGCCTGGATCTGTCCAAGGTGCTGTTCGTCTGCACCGCCAACACGCTGGACTCCATTCCGGGCCCCCTGTTGGACCGTATGGAGACCATTCGCCTCTCCGGCTACATCACCGAGGAAAAGCACGCCATCGCCAAGCGCCACCTCTGGCCGCGCCTGCTGGAGCGCACCGGCGTGCCGAAGGGGCGCCTGGCCATTACCGATGGCGCCCTGACTTCCGTGATCGAGGGCTACGCCCGCGAAGCAGGCGTGCGTCAATTGGAGAAGCAGTTGGGCAAGATCATCCGCAAGGCGGTCGTCCGCCTGCTGGAGGAGCCCGAGACGAATATCAAGGTCGGCCAGAAGGACCTGGAGCACTACCTGGGCCTGGCACCGTTCCGCAAGGAGCAGTTGCTGTCAGGGGTCGGCGTGATCACTGGCCTGGCCTGGACCAGCCTGGGCGGCGCAACCCTGCCCATCGAGGCGACTCGCATCCACACCCTCAACCGCGGCTTCAAGCTCACCGGCCAACTGGGTGATGTCATGAAGGAGTCGGCCGAGATCGCCTACAGCTACATCAGCTCGCACCTGAAGCGCTACGGCGGCGACCCGACCTTCTTCGACCAGGCATTCGTCCATCTCCACGTACCGGAAGGCGCCACGCCCAAGGATGGCCCAAGTGCCGGCATCACCATGGCCAGCGCGTTGCTCTCCCTGGCGCGCAACCAAGTACCGAAAAAGGGCGTGGCCATGACCGGCGAGCTGACCCTCACTGGCCAGGTGCTGCCGATCGGTGGCGTACGCGAGAAGGTGATCGCCGCACGCCGGCAGAAGATCTTCGAGCTGATCCTGCCTGAGGCCAACCGAGGTTCGTTCGAAGAACTGCCGGACTACCTCAAGGAAGACCTGACCGTACACTTTGCCCGACGCTTCAGCGATGTGGCGAAGGTATTGTTCGACTGAGGGACCGCGCCTGTTCTAGAAAAGTCGCCGGCACTTTTCGAACCAAGCCTACGCAAGGGCGGAGTCAGCCGTTATGCTGACCCCGCCCTTGACCGACGGAGCCGCCGATGAACTTCGTTCCCTCACCCCGCCTGTTGTTGCCCCTGGGCCTCGCCCTGCTCACCGCCTGCGCCCAGCAGAAGACCGGCCCAATGGTGGTCCAGGATCAACAGGATGACTGCCCGCTCTCCCTCAACCAGGGCCAACCTCTGGTACTGACCCTCCCCAGCAACCCCACCACGGGCTTTCGCTGGGTGGTGCGCGACGCCGCGACCAACGTGCTGCAGAGCCTCGGCCCGGAGGTCTACTCGACGCCGGAAGATGCCGGTCTGGTGGGCAGTGCAGGCCAATCCACCTGGCGCTTCAAGGCGAGCCAACCCGGCGAAGGCCGACTGCACCTCGACTACCAGCGCCCTTGGGAGAACGACGTGGCGCCGGCCGAATCCTTCGACTGCCAGATCAGCGTCAAGTAGCGCCAAATGACTGCACCGATGGCGTCCGCCGCCTGGCGGGCGCGTCGGCAGCTTTCCATAGTGATGCCCTGAACGATCTGCAGGAGCACTCATGGGATTCTTGATCTTCGGGCTGGCCGGCGTGCTGGCTTTTCTGACTGGCCTCTCGCTGGAACTCGACTGGTTGTGCTTCGTCAGCAAACCGGTTCCCATCATCGCCCTGCTGCTCTGGCTGCGCCGAGCAGCATCCGGCCCTTACCGCCGCTGGATAGCCATAGGCCTGGCGTTGTCCCTGCTCGGCGACATGCTGCTGCAGTGGCCTGCCGATCTGTTCGTCTTCGGCCTTGGTGCTTTCCTGCTGGCCCATCTGGCCTACCTGCGCGCCTACCTGCTGGACACCCGCCGGCTGGCCCCAATGGCGCTGCTGGTGGCGCTTGGGAGTGGCGGCACCATCTTCGCCCTGCTCGCCTCGGGCGGCCTGGGCGTCCTGCTGGTACCGGTAGCCTGCTACGCACTGGCCATCAGTGCCATGCTCTGGCGCGCACTGGCCCGCCTGGGTGCCGATCTCGACCGCCAATCGGCGCTCTTGGCAGCCGGGGGTGCAGCGCTCTTCGTGCTATCCGACAGCCTGATCGGGTTCAACCGCTTCGTCTCACCCTTCGGTGCCGCGAGCTACTTGATCATCCTCAGTTACTGGCTGGGCCAATGGGGTATCACCGCCTCCGCCGTGACATTGTCGACCACCATCCCATCCCCAAAGAAACCCCCGGCACCCCCCCGGGAAATCGGCTATAGCAAATAGGCGGACACTCAAAAAAGGGAGCGAGCGATGGGCGGCCTGGTACGACTGTGGAGCTTGCTGTGCTATGCAGTTCTTCTCGCAGGTTGCGGCAGTCTATTGCCCAGTGAACGGGCCGAAGTGTTGTCGCCATTTCGGGACTACACCGATGCGGAAGCCCGCTATTCCCAAGCGACGCCGGGCACGACGACCCGCCCCGAGCTTTTTTCCCTGGGCTTCGACCCGCTGATCCAGGGTAACGGCAAGATGCTCTCGTTCATTGACGTGCGGTTGATGTTCGTCCAACCCAACGTCCCGATCGATTATCTGCCCGAAGGGCTGATGAAGTGCCTCGAAGCCAAGGACCGCTGCATTGGCTACGCCTTCGAGTTCACCAAAACCGATACCCAGCGGGTAGGCAGCTTTTGGGCTGACGTCTTCAATTTCCGCAAGAATCGCGAACTGCAGGGCTGGGTGTTCCGCGCAGTCTTCGTGCTGGTGGACGACGTGCTGGTGCACAAGGTGAGTAACGGCGAACCGAACATCCGCCGCCACGAGGTCAAGCGAAACCCGCTTGGTCCCCTGCAGGGGGCGGGCGAGTTCTTTTCCGATCAGTTGAAGTAAGGGTGGTTTGGCCGCGTCGCGCAGTCCGTTAGAATGCCGGCCTTTTCCACTGCTGGTACCGGCCCGTGACCGAAAGCCCTGATCGCATCTACGCCAATCCCCAGGCCCAAGTCGGCGACTTCGCCTTCAACGAAGACGTGGTCCGGGTGTTTCCGGACATGATCAAGCGCTCGGTGCCAGGCTACCCGACCATCGTCGAGAACATCGGCGTGCTGGCAGCACAGTTCGCCCAGGCCAACACCCCGCTCTATGACCTGGGCAGTTCCCTCGGTGCCGTGACCCAGGCCCTGCGCCGCCATGTGAAGACCGACGGTTGCCGGGTCATTGCTGTGGATAACTCCATCGCCATGGTGGAGCGCTGCCGCGAGTACCTGCACGCCCAAGACGCCATGTTTCAGGAGCTGCTGCCGGTGGAGGTGATGGAGGCCGACATCCTTGCCCTGGACTTCCAGCCCTGCTCCCTGGTGGCGATGAATTTCACCCTGCAATTCGTGCCCCGCGAGCGCCGCACCGAACTCCTCGGCCGTATTCGCCAGGCCTTGCTGCCCGGCGGCGCGCTGATCCTCTCGGAAAAGCTGCGCTTCGAGGACGCCGACGAGCACCAGTTACTCACCGACCTGCACGTTGCCTTCAAGCGCGCCAATGGCTACAGCGAGCTGGAAATCGCTCAGAAACGCAGCGCCTTGGAAAACGTCATGCACCCGGACAGCCTGGAAGAACACCGTGAACGCCTGCTGGCGGCCGGTTTCTCCAAGGTCGTGCCCTGGTTCCAATGCCTCAACTTCGCTTCGCTGATCGCCCTACCATGATTCGTACGCTGGACCTGGATACTCTGCAGCAAACGTTGGCAGGTACGCCCCTGCAGGATTGGGCAGCCGATTTGCCCGCTCAGCTCGACGCCAAACTGGCGGTTGGTCATGGCGACCTGGAGCGCTGGAGCGCTGCGGTCAACGCGCTGCCGCCCCTACAACCACAGCACGTGGAACTGGCGCAGCGCTTCTTGCTCGACGGCCCCTGTGACGACGCCACACGCATCTCGCTGACAAGCGCGCTGCAAGGGTTGATTCCTTGGCGCAAGGGCCCCTTCGAGCTGTTCGGCGTACACGTCGACACCGAATGGCGCTCGGACTGGAAATGGTCACGAGTGTCACCCCATCTCGACCTGCGTGGACGCCGCGTGCTGGATGTCGGCTGCGGCAATGGTTACTACCAGTGGCGCATGCTCGGTGCCGGTGCCGACTGCGTGGTGGGTATCGATCCCAACTGGCTGTTCTTCTGCCAGTTCCTGGCTATAAAACGCTTCCTCCCCGACCTCCCTGCCTGGCACCTGCCTCTGGCGCTGGAGGAATTGCCGCCGAAGTTGGAAGGCTTCGATACCGTGTTCTCCATGGGCGTGCTCTACCATCGCCGCTCCCCTATCGACCACCTGCTCGACCTCAAGGATTGCCTGCGCCGAGGCGGCGAGCTGGTACTGGAAACCCTGGTGGTCGAAGGCGATGCGCAACAGGTGTTGGTGCCCGAGGACCGCTACGCACAGATGCGCAATGTCTGGTTCCTGCCTTCGGCTCCGGCCCTGGAGCTATGGCTACGCCGTGCAGGCTACGTGGATATCCGTTGCGTAGATGTCAGCTACACCAGCGTGGAAGAGCAGCGCAGCACCGAATGGATGCGCTTCCAGTCTCTCCCGGAGTTCCTCGATCCCGCTGACCATAGCCGCACCATCGAAGGCCTGCCCGCGCCGGCCCGTGCCGTGATGATCGCCCGCAAGCCTTGATACGGGTTGCCTCGTGGGAGCGACTTCATTCGCGATTGCAATCGCTCCTCCACTGGCCTTCGCTTGAAACGGCTCGCCCCCACAGGAACCAATTCCTGCGGGGGCGAATTCATTCGCTGAGCGGACCGCAAGCCCGCCTTACGCAGACACCTATCAACGCTTGGCCGCGGCCGAAACGATCAGCTGCTTCATCTCCACCACTGCCTGTTTGAAACCAACGAACAGCGCGTGGGCCACCAGCGCGTGGCCAATGTTCAGCTCATTGATGCCTGGAATCGCCGCCACAGGCTCGACGTTGTGATAGTGCAGGCCATGGCCGGCGTTGACGATCAGGCCGAGCTTGAGGCCCAGGACGACGCCCTCCTGGATGCGCTGAAGTTCGCGAGCGGCTTCTTCCGGGGTGTGGGCATCGGCGTAACGACCGGTATGCAGCTCGATGGCCGGTGCGCCGACACGGTGGGCCGCCTCAATCTGCAGCGGATCAGCATCGATGAACAGCGACACTTCACTGCCGACCTTGGCCAGGCGCTCTACCGCGGCCTTGATGCGGGCTTCCTGTCCAGCGACGTCGAGGCCACCTTCAGTGGTCAGCTCCTGGCGGGTCTCCGGAACCAGGCAAACATGCGCGGGGCGAATCTCCTCGGCGAAGGCCATCATTTCCTCGGTCACGCCCATCTCGAAGTTCATGCGGGTCTGCAGCACGTCCTTGAGCAGGCGTACGTCGCGTTCCTGGATGTGCCGGCGGTCTTCGCGCAGGTGCACGGTGATGCCATCGGCACCCGCTTCTTCGGCGTCCAGCGCTGCCTTGACGGGGTCCGGATAGCGAGTGCCGCGGGCCTGGCGAAGGGTGGCGACGTGATCGATGTTGACACCGAGAAGTACGCGGTTGGCTTCAGTCACAGGGAGGTTCCTTGATCGTCATGAATAGCTCGCGGCTGACCAGAGGTCGGCCGCCCAGATGAGGTGCCAGGGCCTGGCGCATCAGGCGCTTGGCCGCGCCAAGGGCGCCGGGGGCGCTCCAGTCGGCTTCGGCCAGGGCGAGGAGTTCGCGGCCATGGAAAAGACCGGGCTGCAACTGCCCCACCGGCTCCAGCCCTGCGTCGGGCAACAGGCGATAGATACCGTCGGGGGCGATGGGCTGTCCTGCCAAGTCCGAATCCAGGGCAAAACCATAGCCCAGCTCGTCCAGCAGGCGCCATTCGAACGCGCGCAGCAAAGGTTCCAGCGGCCGGTTGGCCGCCAGGGCCTGGAGCGTAACAGCGTAGTGTTCGAAGAGCGCCGGCTGCGCGTCTTCAGCCGGCAACAGGCGAATCAGCAGTTCATTGAGGTAGAGCCCGCTGAACAGCGCTTCGCCGGCAAGCAGGTTGGGTATACCGCCCCCCTCCAGGCGAGCGACATTCTTCAGCTCGCCGCGGCCACGGAACTCGGCCTCCAGCGGCAGGAAAGGTCGCGCCAGCGTTCCCGCCTTGCCTCGAGCACCACGCATTACGGCGCGCAGGCGGCCTTCAGGGGTGAAAAAATCGACCAGCGCGCTGCTTTCCCGATAGGCCCTACTGTGCAGGACAAACGCCGGTAGCGCCGCGCTGATCATGGGGAGGCTCAGAGGTCGTTGTAGCCCAGGGAACGCAAGGCACGCTCGTCGTCGGACCAGCCTCCCTTCACTTTCACCCAGAGGTTGAGCATGACCTTGGAGTCGAACATGGTCTCCATGTCCTTGCGGGCGTCCTGGCCAATGCGTTTGATGCGCTCGCCACCGTCGCCGATGATGATCTTCTTCTGGCCATCACGCTCCACCAGGATCAGGGCGTGGATGTGCAGGATATGACCCTCCTGCTTGAACTCTTCGATCTCCACGGTGATCTGGTAGGGCAGTTCGGCGCCCAACTGCCGCATGATTTTCTCGCGCACCAGCTCGGCTGCGAGGAAGCGGCTGCTGCGGTCGGTGATCTGGTCTTCCGGGAAGAAGTGGTCACCTTCCGGCAGTCGCTCGGAAACCAGGCGCTCCAACGTATCCAGGTTGTGTCCCTGGAGGGCCGAAACCGGGATCAGTTCAGCGTTTGGCAGTTGCTCCTGGAGCCAGGCCAGGTGCGGGATGAGGTCGCCCTTCTCTTCCAGGCGGTCAGTCTTGTTCACCGCGATCAGCACGGGGCCTTGCACGTACTGCACGCGCTCGAGCACCAGTTGGTCTTCTTCGGTCCAGCGGTCACGGTCGACCACGAAGACAACCACATCCACGTCCTTCAGGGCCGCCGAGGCGCTACGGTTCATGTAGCGGTTCAGCGCCTTGTCGCTTTTCTTGTGCAGGCCGGGGGTGTCGACATAGATCGCCTGGACATTGCCCTCGGTCTTGATGCCGAGCATGTTGTGCCGGGTGGTCTGTGGCTTGCGCGAGGTGATCGCCAGTTTCTGCCCAAGGATGTGGTTGAGCAGCGTGGACTTGCCCACATTGGGGCGGCCGACGATGGCAACGTAGCCGCAGCGGGGGGTATCGATATCAGTCATTGCCGTTCTCCACACCGAGGGCAACCAGGGCGGCAGCCGCAGCCACCTGTTCGGCGATACGGCGGCTGGCGCCCTGGCCCTGGGTCTTGTCATTCAACAGGGTGACCTGGCACTCAACGAAAAACGTCCGGCAGTGCGGTTCACCCTGGATATCCACCACGTCATAACGTGGCAGTTCGCAGGCCCTGGACTGCAGAAACTCCTGCAGACGGGTCTTGGGGTCCTTGTTGGTGTCCACCAGGGTCAGGCCTTCGAGTTCGTTGGCCAACCAGGCAAGTACGCGCTCACGCGCGGCCTCCATGCCGGAATCCAGGTAGATGGCGCCTATCAGCGCTTCCAGTGCGTCCGCGAGAATCGACTCACGGCGGAAACCGCCACTCTTCAGCTCACCCGAGCCCAGGCGCAGGTACTCGCCCAGCTCGAAACCGCGGGCGAGCAGCGCCAGGGTCTCGCCCTTCACCAGTCGCGCACGCAGTCGTGACAGCTGGCCCTCGCGGGCCTGCGGAAAACGCTCGAACAGCGCTTCGCCGGCGACGAAGTTGAGGATGGCATCGCCGAGGAATTCGAGGCGCTCGTTGTTGCGCCCCGCGTAACTGCGGTGGGTCAGGGCCAGAATCATCAGACTCTGGTCCTTGAAGGTATAGCCGAGCTTACGCTCGAGACGGCTGAGGGATACGCTCACTGGGCTCGCACACGGAATTCTTTATCGAAGCGCACCACCAGATCGAGGTTTTCGACCAGGGGTTCGCGTTTTTCATACTTGAGGTGGGCCTGGAATTCGTTGTTTTCCAGGGTTACCTTCAGGGACTTTTCCAGGTCAAGGTCACGGATGCCATTCACCTGCATGCCCTTGGACACATGGCTGTAGAAGTCGGGAATGGTCCTGATCTCAAGGGCTTTCTCGGTTTCAACCGACGTGATGATCTTCTCCAGGGAGAAGAAATCGAGGTAATGCGGGATAACCTTGAAGGCGGTGCTTGCCAGGAAGGCCACTACGGCCAGAACCAGCAGCCAGCCCATAACCGACATACCCTTCTGCTTACGCGCGAACGTCATGATCGACCTCAATGTCTGTGTTTTTATGGAGGCCGGTTGGCCCGCAAGCAAGACTATATAGCGACTGCGGCGCTGTCATGAACAACGCCGCAAAACCGCAATGGCGAGCGGGTTATCAGTGAATCAGGCCCACTCGGGAGAAGTTCGGCAGATTGCGCATCTTGGGATCGGGCCAGCTCATCCAAACGGCAAACGCCTTGCCGACGACGTTCCGGTCCGGGACCATGCCGAGCAGGTCCTTCGGGATACGCGGATCGTTCCAGTAGCGGCTGTCGTTGGAGTTGTCCCTGTTGTCGCCCATCATGAAGTAATGCCCCTGGGGCACTACCCACTCGCGACCCGGCTCCATGCGGTAGCGCTTCATTTCCTTGCGGATCAGATGCTCGGCTTCGCCCAGTCTCTCTTCGTAGAGCATGGCGCTACCCAACGTGCCTGGCTCTTCGCCCAGTAGCTTTTCAGCGACTGGCTTACCGTTGACGGTCAGATGCTTGTCGCTGCTGTAGGCAATTCGGTCGCCCGGCAGGCCGATCACCCGCTTGATGTAGTTGATGTTCGGGTCGCTGGGATAGCGGAACACCATGACATCACCGCGCTGCGGATCACCCACCTCGATCACCTTGTTATCCAGAACCGGCAGGCGGATGCCATAGGCAAACTTGTTGACCAGGATGAAATCGCCCACTTCCAGGGTCGGTTTCATCGAGCCGGACGGGATCTGGAAGGGTTCCACCAGGAAGGAGCGCAGCACCAGTACGATGGCCAGCACCGGGAAGAAGGACTTCCCGTACTCCACCAGCAGCGGCTCCTTGTTCAGCCTGTCGACCACTTCCGGATCGGGCTCGCCGACTTGCCCCTCGTAGGCAGCAATCGCAGAGCGCCGGCGCGGAGCCAGCAGAACCAGATCGATAAGCGCGAGCACGCCGCAGACTGCCACGGCGATAACCAACAACAGCGGGAAATTGATCGACATAGACCCTAGCTATCCACTTTGAGCACAGCGAGGAAGGCTTCCTGCGGGATTTCCACGCTGCCAACCTGCTTCATCCGTTTCTTACCGGCCTTCTGCTTCTCCAGCAGTTTTTTCTTACGGCTTACGTCGCCGCCGTAGCACTTGGCCAGAACGTTCTTCCTGAGCGCCTTTACGGTAGTACGCGCAACGATCTGTCCACCGATCGCCGCCTGAATCGCCACGTCGAACATCTGCCGCGGGATCAGTTCCTTCATCTTCTCGGTCAGCGCGCGACCCTTGTAGTGGGCCTGATCGCGATGCACGATCAGTGCCAGGGCATCGACCTTCTCGCCGTTGATCAGCACATCCAGCTTCACCAGATTAGCCGGTTCGAAACGATCGAAGCTGTAGTCCAGCGACGCATAGCCACGACTTACCGACTTCAGGCGGTCGAAGAAGTCCAGCACCACCTCGTTCATCGGCAGGTCGTAGCAGACCTGGACCTGCGAGCTGAGGAACTGCATGTCGCGCTGGACGCCACGTTTCTCGATGCACAGGGTGATGACGTTGCCGAGGTGCTCCTGGGGTACCAGGATATTGGCGCGAACGATGGGCTCGCGCATTTCGTCGATGGACGCGAGGTCGGGCAGCTTGGACGGGTTGTCGACGTAGATCGTCTCGCCGTTCTTCTGCACGATCTCGAAGACCACGGTAGGAGCGGTGGTGATCAGGTCCAGGTCGTATTCGCGCTCCAGGCGCTCCTGGATGATCTCCATGTGCAGCATGCCGAGGAAGCCGATGCGGAAACCAAAGCCCAGGGCTTCGGAGCTTTCCGGCTCGTACTGCAGGGCAGCGTCGTTCAGGGTCAGCTTCTGCAGGGCTTCGCGGAAGTCTTCGAAGTCATCGGAGCTGACCGGGAACAGGCCGGCGTAAACCTGCGGCTTGATACGCTGGAAGCCCGGCAGCACGTCCACGTCAGGGGTGTTGGACAGGGTCAGGGTATCGCCCACCGGCGCGCCATGGATGTCCTTGATGCCCGCAATGATGAAGCCCACTTCACCGGCCTTCAGATCGGCCATCTCGGTGTGCTTCGGGGTGAATACGCCGACGCTGTCCACCTGGTGGAGCTTGCCGGTGGATTTCACCAGGATCTTGTCGCCCTTCTTAACCCGGCCATGCTTGACGCGTACCAGCGAGACAACACCCAAGTAGTTGTCGAACCAGGAGTCGATGATCAGGGCCTGCAATGGTGCGTCGATCTCGCCTTCAGGGGCGGGAATCACCTCGACCAGACGCTCCAGCACATCGATCACGCCCATGCCGCTTTTGGCACTGCAGGGCACGGCGTCGGTAGCGTCGATGCCGATAATGTGTTCGATCTCTTCCTTGACCCGCTCCGGCTCGGCCTGGGGCAGGTCCATCTTGTTCAGCACCGGCATGACCTCGAGGCCCTGCTCGATGGCGGTGTAGCAGTTGGCCACGGACTGAGCCTCCACGCCCTGGCCGGCATCCACCACCAGCAACGCGCCTTCGCACGCGGCCAGCGAACGACTGACCTCGTAGGTGAAGTCCACGTGACCGGGGGTGTCGATGAAGTTCAGCTGGTAAGTCTTACCGCTCTGCGCCTTGTAGTGCAGCGTGACGCTGTGGGCCTTGATGGTGATGCCACGCTCGCGCTCCAGGTCCATGGAGTCCAGTACCTGGGCCTCCATCTCGCGGTCGGACAGGCCGCCGCACATCTGGATGAAGCGGTCTGCCAGGGTCGACTTGCCATGGTCGATGTGGGCGATGATGGAGAAATTGCGGATATGACTCAGGTCACTCACAGGTCAACACTCAAGAAAGCCGCAAGCAGGTTGCTCGCCGAAAAATAGCGGGGGAGTTTACCTGATCGGCGGCCAGCCCGTCACGCCCATGCAGCGGAAGGCATAAACGAAAAAGGGCGGCCATTGGCCGCCCTTATGCACTCCAACCGCGCTATTCGGCTAGTTTGAAGGTGATGAAGCTGGCACGCCCCTGACGCAGTACGCGCATGGATACCGAACGATTCTTCGGCAGCTCCTTCGCCACTTGGGTGAAAGCCTTGGCAGAGGTGATAGCCTGATTGTTCAGGTGAGTGATCACATCCCCCGGACGCAGGCCCATCATGGCCGCCGGACCGTCCTGGACCTCCTTGATCACAACGCCACCCTGGATATCCAGCGCCTTTTTCTGCTCATCGGTCAGTTCGACCACGCTCACACCAAGGCGATTAATGTTGCGTTCGACGCCATCGCCGGTTGCAGCGGCCATTTCCTCGCCATCTTCCGGCAGGGCGCCAATGGCCATGTCGAGGGTCTTGCGACTTCCTCCACGCACGACTTCCAGCCTGATCTTGCTACCAGGCTTGAGATTTCCGACCAGGTGCGGCAGGTCAGCGGAAACCACAATGGGCTGACCATTCATGCTGAGGATGACATCCCCCACCTGCAGACCACCCTTGGCTGCCGGGCCACCTTCCTGGACCTGAGCCACCAGCGCGCCGGCAGGCTTGTCCAGGCCAAAGGATTCGGCCAAGTCTTTATTCACTTCCTGAATCACGACGCCGAGCCAGCCGCGGTTCACCTTGCCCTCGGACTTCAGTTGCTCCGCGACGCTCATGGCCACGTCGATCGGGATGGCGAAAGACAACCCCATGAAGCCGCCGGAGCGGGTGAATATCTGCGAGTTGATACCGACCACTTCGCCATCCAGGTTGAACAGCGGGCCACCGGAGTTGCCCGGATTGATGGCGACGTCGGTCTGGATGAACGGCACATAGTTCTCGTTCGGCAAGCTGCGCCCCTTGGCGCTGACGATACCGGCCGTCACCGAGTGGTCGAAGCCGAACGGCGAACCGATGGCCAGCACCCAGCTGCCCACCTTGAGCTCGTCGGATTTACCGATCTTCACGATCGGCAGGTCCTTGCCCTCGACCTTCAGCAATGCCACGTCGGTACGCGGGTCGGCGCCAATCAGCTTGGCTTCCAGCTCGCTGCGGTCGGACAGGCGCACGATGATCTCATCGGCGTCAGCCACCACGTGATTGTTGGTCAGGACATAACCGTCCCTGGAAATGATGAAGCCGGAACCAAGCGACTGTGCTTCACGCTGGCGACCGCCCTGCGGATTACGCGGCACCTGCGGCATGTTGCGCTCGAAAAATTCACGCAGCATCGGCGGCAGACCTTCCAGATCTGGCATCACTTGGGCCCCGGCCGCACCACGCTGGGGCAGCTTCTGCCGGGTACTGATGTTGACGACTGCTGGAGACGCCTCTTCGACGAGAGGCGTGAAGTCCGGCAATTCGGCACGAGCCACAAGGGTTTGACCAAGCAACAGCAAGGCTGCCATGGCAGTCATGCAGGATTTGAGGTTAAGCATCGACATACAGCTCCCGTCGCATAACGAGTGGTATGAACTCGCCGAGCCGCCCGGCCCGACGAGCAAAACAGAAACATAAAAGCAAAACGAGCCCGGAGCGTCAGCCCCAGGCTCGGTGGAACATCGTGAAAAAGACAAAGCGGGAGCCGAGACTCCCGCACCGCGATGCGGTTACAGATCCTGTAGCAGGGATCATTGTGTCGCAGAGGCCTCCGCTGCCCGCATGGACAGGGCGACCCGTTCGGCCGTTCCCAGCGGGATTTCGCCGACCACAGTCACCATCACGTCGCCATCGGCCGTACTAAGCCGCTTGGACACCATCACTGTTGGCCCCAACTGGCTGCGTGCATCTTCGACCACTGCGCCATGCAGTGGCTCGAGGAACACCGAGAAACGTGCCAGGCCATCGCTGTAAAGCAAGCTGGACACAGGATCGGACGATGCCGGGCTGCGACGTTCCTGCGCGCTGGTTAGACTGAAGCCCGGCGGCAGCCATTCGGAGCGCCAGTGAGCAGGCTTGTCGGCCTGCGCCTCACTGACGCGCACTGACTTGCAGCTCGAACTGGGCTGCAGGTCGGCATCAGCCGGGGGAGTCGCTGTATTGATGCGAGTGAACTGGAACCGTTCCAGCAGCTGTCCCTTGTCGCCCAGGAGAAGGGACTTGAGCGGCAAGCCAGTGTCACGATCCAGATGCAGCTCGAAGCCATAACGATGCTGATCACGGGGAGCCAGGGTCAGGACCATGGCCGGTCGCCCGGCTACGCGAGACTCGCCGGCCAGGCGCAGGTCATACCATTCGGAAAGCTGCTTGGCATCGAAGGTACGGGCGGGCCAGACCTGACCATCGGACATCTGATCGGACAGGGAGCCACTCACGCACTGGGCGCGTCCATTGACGCGCACCACCTCTTGCGCCGGGCCATCGAGCTGAAACAGACGCTCGCGCACTTCGCCGCCCTCCTGGACCTGATGCCAGACCTCATGGGTGGAGAAGCTCCCATTTCGTTCGTAGACGAAAGTTCCCTGGAAACTCTGGCGCTGCTCCGCGTCAGCGAGGCGCTGCAGCCAGTCCTGAGCGTCAGCGGCCTGGACTGATTGGGCCAGCCAGCCACTCAGCAAGATGAATACCGGAAGTGCGCGCATGTTCCTCCTCAGCGGCTCTCCAGACTGGCAGCACGGGCATAGGGCAATGCGCTATCGCTACCACTCATCGCAGCCTGCTGTGCGTGCTGCCGCAGGTAGGCCGGCAAACGCTTCTCGTGCCAACCGGAAGACGACTGTGTCGCGCCGATGGGCTGCTGAACCTGCTGGGCATCTTCACTATAGCCAGCCAGAACGGCACCTTTCTGCGCCTGCGGCATAACCATCGCCGGTTGGCTGCCCTGCTGCTGCGCCAGCTGCTGGGTGCCTACGACCTCGTCCTGGTTGTACAGACGTACACCGGCCAGCACAGCCACGGTCACCGAAGCGGCAACAGCCAGTCGTCCCAGGCTGCGCCACGGACCCCGTACCACCTTCGCCGGCGGCGCGGCTTCTTCGGCCAGGGCGGCCGATACCGCGGCAGCGATGTCCAGGCGCGGCTCCAGCAGCTCCTTGTGCATCACGGCCCGAGCAATCTGGTAACGCGACCAGGTAGCCCGTAGTTCTTGATCTTCGCTGGCGGCGAGAACTCGACGCAGCTCCAGTTCGTCCGCCTCGTTATCCATTACCGCGGACAGCGATTCCTGCAAAGCTTCACGACTCATGGCGGTTCCCCTCTTGGCTGTCGCCGCTGTCTCAGGTTCCATGCAACAAGGGTTGCAAGGCTTTATCGATGGCTTCCCGCGCTCTGAAGATACGGGATCGCACAGTACCCACCGGACACTGCATGACGCTGGCAATGTCTTCATAACTAAGACCATCGAATTCGCGCAGGGTTAGCGCCGTGCGCAAATCTTCCGGCAGTTGCTGGATGCTCCGGTGCACTGTGGCCTCGATCTCATCGCGGAGCAGGGCTCGCTCCGGCGACTCGATATCCTTGAGGGCGTGGTCACCGTCATAAAACTCGGCGTCCTCAGCACTTACATCACTGTCTGGCGGGCGTCTTCCACGCGCCACCAGATGGTTTTTCGCCGTGTTGATGGCGATGCGGTACAGCCACGTATAAAACGCACTGTCGCCGCGGAAGTTTCCGAGCGCGCGGTAAGCCTTGATGAAGGCTTCCTGGGCTACGTCCTGGGCTTCCTGGGCGTCATGCACGAATCGCACGATCAGCCCGAGAATCTTGTGCTGGTACTTCAACACCAGCAGATCAAAAGCCCGCTTGTCGCCCTGCTGCACCCGTTCGACCAGCTGCTGATCCTCTTCCTGGGTTAGCATGAACACTCCTCGTCGATCTCGAAGGGGTGTTGCGCCAGCCAGTGGATCGGCTTGCCAAAATAGACTCGGGCGTTGCGCAAAAGTTCTCCCCTCCAAGCAAGCTTCCTGCAGATTGTTTTTCCATCTGCACGGAATGACGCAGCAGAGCCTGCGGCCATGCTGCGCCGAATATAAGTCGCTTGATCTACAGGCATCCGGGCTGCACATTTCATGTGCATTCGTTGCGTAAGTGTAAGCAAGCACCGTCTCTTCAAAAT
Source organism: Pseudomonas sp. BN415 (assembly GCF_029871195.1). Classification (NCBI taxonomy): domain Bacteria; kingdom Pseudomonadati; phylum Pseudomonadota; class Gammaproteobacteria; order Pseudomonadales; family Pseudomonadaceae; genus Pseudomonas; species Pseudomonas sp. BN415. The sequence continues at coordinate 29,580 of NZ_SSOK01000055.1, read as the reverse complement.
GGTGACCCTGAATGGAACCTGAACGACTAAAAAAGTTCCGTGGCACCACGCAGGATCATAAGCGCGCTATTGTGCCGCCCACCCCGGCTATATACTAGCCGCCGCTTTTTTCGCGGGAACCGACATGAGCCAACATTTCCAGCATGACGTACTGGTCATCGGCAGCGGCGCCGCCGGCCTGACCCTGGCCCTCACCCTGCCCTCGCACCTGAACATCGTCGTACTGAGCAAGGCCGACCTCAGCAACGGGTCGACCTACTGGGCCCAAGGCGGTGTGGCTGCTGTGCTGGACGATACCGACACGGTCGATTCCCACGTCGAAGACACCTTGATCGCAGGCGCCGGCCTGTGCCGCGAAGACGCCGTGCGCTTCACGGTGGAGCACAGCCGGGCGGCCATCCAATGGCTGATCGACCAGGGGGTGCCCTTCACCCGCGACGACGAAAGCGCCCGCGAAGACGGCGGCTTCGAATTCCACCTCACCCGCGAAGGCGGCCACAGCCACCGGCGCATCATTCATGCCGCCGACGCTACTGGCGCCGCCATCTTCAACACCTTGCTGGAGCAGGCGAAAAAACGGCCGAACATCCAGCTGCTGGAACAGCGCGTCGCCGTCGACCTGATCACCGAGCGCAAGCTCGGCCGCGAGGGTCAGCGCTGCCTGGGCGCCTACGTGCTGAATCGCAACAATGGCGAAGTGGACACCTTCCATGCCCGCTTCACCGTGCTCGCTTCCGGCGGCGCGGCCAAGGTCTACCTCTATACAAGCAACCCCGACAGTGCCTGCGGTGACGGCATCGCCATGGCCTGGCGCGCCGGCTGTCGGGTGGGCAACCTGGAATTCAACCAGTTTCACCCCACCTGCCTTTATCACCCGCAGGCGAAGAGCTTCCTGATCACCGAAGCCGTGCGCGGCGAAGGTGGCCTGCTCAAGCTGCCCAATGGCGAACGCTTCATGCAGCGCTTCCACCCGCGCGCCGAACTGGCCCCGCGCGATGTGGTGGCCCGCGCCATCGACCATGAGATGAAGCGCCTGGGCGTGGACTGCGTCTACCTGGACATCAGCCACAAGCCAGCCGAGTTCGTGAAGAGCCACTTCCCCACGGTCTATGAGCGCTGCCTGGACTTCGGCATCGATATCACCCGTGAGCCGATTCCGGTGGTACCGGCGGCCCACTACACCTGCGGCGGTGTAGTGGTGGATCAGCACGGGCGAACCGACATCCCCGGCCTCTACGCCATCGGCGAGACCAGTTTCACTGGCCTGCACGGCGCCAACCGCATGGCCAGCAACTCCCTGCTGGAATGCTTCGTCTATGGCCGTTCGGCAGCGACCGACATCCTCAGCCAACTGGGCGAAGTGCCGATGCCCACCCACCTTCCAACCTGGGACGCCAGCCAGGTGACCGACTCGGACGAGGACGTGATCATTGCGCACAACTGGGACGAACTTCGGCGTTTCATGTGGGACTACGTCGGCATCGTGCGCACCAACAAACGCCTGCAACGTGCCCAGCACCGGGTACGCCTGCTACTCAGCGAAATCGACGAGTTCTATAGCAACTACAAGGTCAGCCGCGACCTGATCGAACTGCGCAACCTGGCGCAGGTAGCGGAACTGATGATCCGCTCGGCCATGCAGCGCCACGAGAGCCGTGGCCTTCATTACACCCTGGACTATCCGGATCTGCTGCCCGAGGCCAAGGACACTATTCTGGCTCCGCCCATCTTCGGCGACTGAACCTCAACCTCACCCGCAACCGGCGGTGCTGCTCCTGACGCAGGGAATCCGCCGGTATGCACAGCCCCCTCCCCCACCACTGCCCCGGCACTCGGAAGCGCAGAATCACCACCAACGGCAACGCCAGGCCGTCCGGGCGCAACTGCACCGGCCGCCAGCCGTCGGCCGCGCACCAGAGCTGCCAGCCGTCGCGGTCAAGACGCAAGCCGGTAAAGGCGTTTGGAGAAGTCAGAAGAATCTGCCTGGGTAGGCACCAGGCGGCGTGTACTGCGCATGCCATGAAGCCGGCAATCCTCGCCCAGAGTGGAAGATTGGCAACCGACAGGGCCAGGACGGCCAGGCATGAGAGGATCAGGTAGAGCGCCAGCAGGCGCCGCGATGGGCGCCAGTGGCATTCGAAGGTGTTACTTGGGCTGGACACGATCCAGGATCATGCGAACCATGCGGCGCAGATCCGCATCTTCCGGCTCGCCACGCTGCATGAACCAGCCGAACATATCCTGGTCCTCGCATTCCAGCAGCTTGCGGTAACGAGCCTGGTCTTCGGCGTCGAGGCTCGGATACACCTCCTTCACGAAGGGCACCAGCAGCACGTCCAGTTCAAGCATGCCGCGACGGCTGTGCCAGAAGAGTCGGTTCAGTTCAATTGAGTCGGCCATCACAGCGCCTCCAGGAAAGAGGCGCGCATTATAACCACAGCCGCCGCCCCGGGCACCCGCTGACAAGCCACCAGCGGAACTCTATGATGGCGCCCCAAACATTTTTCCAGCGATCCGCAATGGCCGACTCAGCATTCTTCTGTCCGCTCTCCCACGAAGGCCTGCTCGCCGTCCGCGGCGTGGATGCCGCGAAATTCCTCCAGGGCCAGGTAACCTGCAACCTCAGCTACCTGGACGAGACCACCTCCAGCCTGGGTGCCCGTTGTACGCCCAAGGGCCGAATGATCTCCAGCTTCCGCATCCTCACCCAGGGCGAGGGCTTCCTGCTGGCCCTGGCCAGTGACCTGGTCGAAGCCCAACTGGCCGACCTGAAGAAATACGCCGTCTTTTCCAAGTCCACCCTGACCGATGAAAGCGCCAACTGGGTGCGTTTCGGCCTCAGCCAGGGCGATGGCGCCCTGCTCGCCCTGGGCCTTGACCTGCCGCAGTCCGCTGACAGCGTCACTCGCGAACGCGACCTGATCGCCGTGCGCCTCTGCGACGGCCGCGCCGAACTCTGGGCCCCCAAGGACGACGCCACCACCCTGGAAGCCCGCCTGGCGGCGCAGCTGCCACAGGCACCGCTGAACGCCTGGCTGCTGGCCCAGGTGCGCGCGGGCATCGGCCAGGTGTTCGGAGCTACCCGTGAGCTGTTCATCCCGCAGATGATCAACCTCCAGGCGCTCGGCGGCGTCAGCTTCAAGAAAGGCTGCTATACCGGCCAGGAAATCGTCGCCCGCATGCAGTACCTGGGCAAGCTCAAGCGTCGTCTCTACCGCCTGGCTCTGGTCGCAGGCGAACTGCCCCAACCGGGCGTCGAGCTCTTTTCCCCGGTCCACCAGAGTTCGGTAGGTGAAGTGGTATTGGCCGCCCCGACGACGGACGGTTGCGAACTGCTCGCCGTGTTGCAGGAAGACGCCGCGAATGACGGGCGTATCCACCTGGGATCCGCCGATGGTCCAGCACTGGACCTGCTCGACCTGCCCTATACCCTGGACGCTGACCGCGAAATCCAGCGCTAGCCCGCCCCTGCCGGCCACTGACGAGACATTCAATGAGCAAGCTTGCCGACAAAGTCCTACAAGACCTCACCAAAGCCATCGAATGCGATGAACTGGTGCTGCCAACCCTGCCGGAAGTGGCGCTGAAGGTGCGTGAAACCGCCGAAGACCCGAACTCTGGGATCCACGACCTGGCCAAGGTCATCGGCAACGACGCCGCGCTTACCGCCCGCATCATCAAGGTGGTGAACAGCCCGTTGCTGCGTACCAGCAAGGAAATCACCGACCTGCAGATGGCCATCAGCCGGCTGGGCATCAACTACACCAGCAACTTGGCCACCGGCCTGGCCATGGAGCAGATGTTCCAGGCCACCACGGACGTGGTCGACCGCAAGATGCGCGAAGTCTGGAACAAGAGCACCGAAATCGCCGGCATCTGCCATGTGCTTTGCCGCCACTACACCCGCCTGATGCCCGACCAGGCAACCCTGGCTGGCCTGGTGCACCAGATCGGCGTGTTGCCCATCCTCACCTACGCCGAGGAACACAACGAACTGCTGGCCGACTCCATCAGCCTCAATCATGTGATCGAGCGCATCCACCCGCTGATCGGCGACCGCATCCTGCGCGCCTGGGAATTCCCCGAGCCGATCGCTGCCGTGCCCAGCCAGTATCTGGACTTCAGCCGCAACTCGGCGCGCGTCGACTACATCGACATCGTCCAGGTGGCCACCCTGCAGAGTTACCTCGGCAGCGAGCACCCCTACACCCAACTGGACTGGGGCCAGGTGCCCGCATTCGCCAAGCTCGGCCTCGACCCGAACGTCGACATGCAGGCCGACGAAGACCTCTCCGCCGCCATGGAGGCGGCTATGAGCCTGCTCCAGTAAAACCCGTACGCATCCTCCCCATCCAGCGCTAGACTCAGGCTTCCCCTGACGTCGCTGGATGGACCCGGATGCGCGTACTCCTTCTCTCCCTATGCCTGCTCTGCCACGGCCTGGTCGCGGCAGAAGAAGTGCGCCTGACCAACGGGGAATGGGCCCCCTACCTGGGCGCCAGGCTTCCCCACCAAGGCGTGGCCTCACGCATTGTCGAGGAAGCCTTCGCCCTGGAAGGCATCGAGGTGAAGTGGGAGTTCTACCCCTGGGCTCGCTCGATTCACCTGGCCGAGCGCGGCGAGCGCACTGGCACAGCTGTCTGGCTGCGCAGCCCGGAGCGAGAAGCGCGCTTCTTCATCAGCGAGCCGGTGGTGGACAGCACCTACTATTTCTTTCACCACAAGAACCACCCTCTGGACTGGCAACAGGTTTCCGACCTCAAGGGCCGGCAGCTCGGCGGCGCTCTGGGCTACGACTATGGCGCGGACTTTCAGCGCGCCGAAAGTCACGGCCAGATCAAGGTCAAGCGCCTGAGTGGTGAAGAACAAGGCCTGCGAATGATCCTGGCCGGTCGGCTCGACGCATTTCCCATGGACAAGGTCGTCGCATTCGCCCTGCTGAACGACAAGTTCAGCTCCGCCGAACGCGCAGAGATAAGCTTTCACCCACACCCGCTACGCAGCGACAGCCTGCACCTGATGCTCTCCCGGGAGGTGCCCGGTAATGCCGAGCTGATCGCACGCTTCAATAAGGGCCTGTCGAAACTGCGGGAAAGCGGCAAGGTCGCCCACTACCTGCTGGAAGTGCAGCAGCCGCTTAGCCTGGCGCCGTAGGGTGGATCACGCCTTACCGATCCATCGGCGATGCTGAGCCGGGCTCAGATGGTGGAAATAAAGAGCGATTACCACCCTGCGGCAATCTTAGCTACGACAAGCATCAGGCCGGCGGAAAGCTCACCCGCACCTTCAACCCACCTACGTCGCCATCGTACAGGCTGATCTCGGCCTGGTGGGCCCGGCAAATCTCCCCGACTATCGCTAATCCGAGCCCCGCGCCCGGGCCCTGCACGTTGCGCCGGTAGAAACGCTGGAACACCTTGTCGCGCTCCTCGGGCGGGATGCCGCTGCCGTCATCCTCCACCTCCAGCACCGCCGGCGAGCATACCCGCAGGGTCACGTTGCCGCCCTTTGGGGTGTGGGCCAGGGCGTTGTCCACCAGGTTGCACAGCAGCTCATTGAGCAACGTCGGCTCGCCCATGACCCAGGCCGGGTCTTCCGCCTCCAGCGCCAGGGCGACGCCACGGGCATGAGCCAGTGGCGCCAGCGCCATGCCCAGCTCACGGGCCAGTTGACCCAGCTCGATACGTTCGGCGCCGCCCTCGGCGATAGCCCGCGCACCACTCTCGATGCGTGCCAGAGACAGCAGCTGGTTGGCCAGGTGAGTCAGGCGATCGGTGTTCTGCGCCGCTTCTTCCAGGGTCGAGCGCCAGACCGCGGGTTCCTGATCGCGCAGGCCCAGCTCCACCCGCGCCTTGAGCGCTGCCAAAGGGGTGCGCAGTTCGTGGGAGGCATCGGCAATGAAATCCGCCTGACGCTGGAACAATCCGCGCAGGCGTTCGGTGAACTGGTTGAGGGCGTCCACCAGGGGGCGCAACTCGCGCTGCACCGCCACCTCGGGCAGGGGCCGAAGGTCATCGGCCTGACGTTCCTCCACAGCCAGGCGCAGCTTGTTCAAGGGCCGCAACGCGGCACTGACCGCCAGCCACACCAGTACCAGCGCCGCCACTACCAGCAGCACCAGCCGCCACAGACTGTCCACCAGCAGGCCCCGGGCCAGGCGCTCGCGTGCGCTTTCTGTTTCGGCGACACGAATCTCGGCGATGCCATTCAGGCGCGGTTCGCTGACCGGTTGCAGCAGGCTCACCACCCGCACGCCAACGCCCTCGTACTCGGCATCGTAGAAGCGCGCCAGCGCCGGATAGTCGTCAGTGCGTGGCGTGCCCGACGGTGGCGCCGGCAGATGCTCGTAGCCCGACACCAGTTTCCCGTCCGGGTCGATCACCTGATAGAAGATGCGCCCTGCGCTGTCGTAGGCGAACACATCCAGCGCCACATAGGGAACGTCCGCCCTCAGGCGACCGTCTGTTTCGTAGAGACCATCGGCAATCGCGCGGGCCGACGCCAGCAAGGTGCGGTCGTAGGCGGTGTCGGCGGCCTCGCGGGCGCTCCAGTAAGAGCTCAGGCTGGCGATCAGCAGCAAGGCGCCCAGCATCAGTGCCAGGCGGCGCAGCAGCCGCCCGCGCAGGCTGCCGGCTTCACGCATCCTGACTCTCCAGCAGATAACCCAGCCCCCGGAATGTGACGATGCGCACCGCGCTTCCTTCCAGCTTCTTGCGCAGGCGGTGGATGTAGATCTCGATGGCGTCGGGACTGGCTTCCTCATCCAGGCCGAACACCTGGGAAGCCAGTTGTTCCTTGCTCATCACCCGCCCCGGCCGTGCGATCAGCGCCTCCAGGACGGACTGCTCACGCGACGTCAGACTGAGGATTTCATCCGCCAGGCTGAAACGCCGTGTACCCAGGTCATAAACCAGCGTCCCGCAACGCTGCTGCGCCTCGCCACCGAGCACGCTACGGCGCAGCAGCGCCTTCACCCGGGCCTCCAGCTCAGTCAGCTCGAAGGGTTTGGCCAGGTAGTCATCCGCCCCCAGGTTGAGGCCGTGAACCCGGTCTTTCACCTCCCCGCGGGCGGTGAGCATCAGCACTGGCAGGGTCTTGCCACGTCCGCGCAAACGCGCCAGCACCTCGAAGCCATCCATACGCGGTAGCCCCACGTCCAGTACTGCCAGGGCGTAGTCCTCACTGGCCAGGGCCAGGTCGGCGGCCACGCCGTCATGCAGCACATCCACCGTCCAGCCCGCGCCCTTGAGCACCTGGGCAACGCTTTCAGCCAGTTGGGGATGGTCTTCGACCAGCAGGATTCGCACGAGAATGTCTCCGAAATGGCAGCGATCACTCGGAAGTTTAACGGCCGTTTGAAGGCTGTGAACGTTGCACGAACTTTCTTTCACGCTGAAAGGCTGGCGAAAGTTTCACTGCATAGCATCGCGTCAGGGTGGCAATGACCACCCGTAAAAAAGCCGGCCCGTGGTTGCGCCGGCTAACAAGAACAACAACGGAGACCACTCGATGCTCACTGCCGCACGGCAGGCGCTTGCGCCTGTTTGCACCCTCAGTCTCGCCATCGCCAGCAGCACCCTGGCCACTCAGGCCCATGCCGAGTTCTTAAAGGACAGTTCGGCCACCCTCGAAGCACGCAACATCTACCTGAACCGCGATTTCCGCGAAGGCTCCGGCCAGTCCAAACGCGAAGAATGGGCGCAAGGCTTCATCCTCAACCTCGAATCCGGCTACACCGAAGGCACTGTCGGCTTCGGCCTCGACGCCCTTGGCATGCTCGGCATCAAGCTCGACTCCAGCCCCGGCCGCAGCGGCACCGACTTGCTGCCGGTGCAGGACGATGGCGGCACCCCGGACGAGTACAGCAAGCTCGGCCTGACCGCCAAGCTACGCGCTTCCAGGAGCGAACTGCGCCTGGGCACCCACATTCCCGAACTGCCCGTGGTGAAAGCCAGCGACAGCCGCATCCTGCCCCAGGTATTCGAAGGCGGCCTGCTCACCTCGAAGGAGATCAGCAACCTGACCTTCACCGGCGGACGTCTGTCGGAGGTCAAGGACCGCGCTTCCACCAACTCCGAAGACCTGGCCATCAACAACAAGAACAAGCGCTTCGCTGCAGCCGCCACCGGCGATCACTTCGACCTCGCCGGTGCCGACTACGCGTTCAGCAAGCACTACACCGGCCGGTACTACTTCGCCGAGCTGGATGAGGTCTACCGCCAGCACTTCTTCGGACTGCTCGCCAGCCAGCCGCTAGGTGCCGGCACCCTGAGCGCCGACCTGCGCTACGCCATCAGCGACGACGCCGGCCGCGCCGAGGCCGGCAAGGTGGACAACCGTGCCCTCAACAGCATGGTCAGTTACGGCCAGGGGAGCCACAAGGTTGGCCTGGGCTATCAGCGCATGAGCGGCGACACCGGTTACGCCTACATCGATGGCAGCGACCCCTTCCTGGTGAACTTCGTGCAGATCAACGATTTCGCCAACGCCGACCAGCGTTCCTGGCAGGCCCGCTACGACCTGGACTTCGCCGCCATGGGCGTTCCCGGCCTGAGCTTCATGACCCGCTACATCACCAGCGACAACGCTGAAGTCACTGGCAGCAGCGAGGAAGGCCGCGAGTGGGAGCGCGATGTCGAGTTCAAGTATGTCGTGCCCAGCGGCAGCCTGAAGAACCTCACCCTGCGTGCACGCCATGCCGGATTCCGCTCCAGCTTTGCCCGCGACGCGGATGAACTGCGCCTGATCGTCAGTTATGCACTGCCGATCTGGTGATGACTGAACCAAAATAAAACTCCACAGGAGAACCCCGATGAAAACTGCTCTCTCCCGCATCGCCCTGATCACTTCCGGCCTGCTGCTGTCCACCCAATTGCTGGCCGAACCCAAGCGCCCCGAGTGCATCGCCCCGGCCAAACCCGGCGGCGGCTTCGACCTCACCTGCAAGCTGGCCCAGAGCGGCCTGAAAGACAGCGGCCTGCTCGAAGCGCCGATGCGTGTCACCTACATGCCCGGCGGGGTTGGCGCCGTGGCGTACAACGCCGTGGTAGCCCAGCGTCCGAAAGATGCCGGCACCATCACCGCCTTTTCATCGGGCTCCCTGCTGAACCTTGCCCAGGGCAAGTTCGGCCGCTATGACGAGAACGCCGTGCGCTGGCTGGCCGGCATCGGCACCGACTACGGCGCCATCTCCGTGCGCGCCGACTCCCCGTACAAAACCCTGGGCGAACTGGTGGAAGCGGTGAAGAAAGACCCCGCCTCCATTGTTTTCGGCGCCGGCGCCACCATCGGCGGCCAGGACTGGATGCAGACCGCGCTGATCGCCCGCGCCGCCGGCATCGACCCGCAGAAGCTGCGCTACGTTGCGTTCGAGGGCGGCGGCGAAACCCTCACCGCCATGCTCGGTGGCCACGTGCAGGTAACCAGCAGCGGCCTCGGCGAGATCACCCCGCAACTGGCAGCCGGCAAGATCCGCGTTCTCGCCGTGCTCTCCGACCAGCGCCTGCCGGGCAAGTTGGCCGAAATCCCCACCGCCAAGGAGCAGGGCTTCGATATCACCTGGCCGGTAATCCGTGGTTTCTACATGGGCCCGGAAGTCAGCGACGAAGACTTCAACTGGTGGAAACAGCAGTTCGACACCCTGCTGGCCAGCGACGACTTCTCCAAGCTGCGTGAACAGCGCGACCTGTTCCCCCTCAGCCTCACCGGCGACCAGTTGAAGGCCTACGTCTTCGATCAGGTGAAGCAGTACAAGCAGCTCGCCGGCGAATTCGGCCTGGCGCAGTAACACGCCGCTCCGGCCCCCTCTCCCAACGGGAGAGGGGAGATCAATGATTCCTAGGTAAACCGCCATGTACGTACGAATCTTCGCTGCGGTCTGGCTGCTCGTCTGCGCCCTGCTCACAGTGGTCGCCTGGGGCTTCCAGGCCCCCTTCAGCTACGACCCGGTCGGCCCACGCGCCTACCCCCTGCTGCTCCTGTTCCTGATGGCAACGGCCGCACTCTGGCTTCTGTACAAGCCAGGCGACACCGAAGACTTGCCGATTTCCTGGCCGCTGGCTCGCAAGGTCGCACTCTGCGTCGCCGCCCTGTTCGCCTACGCCTTGCTCTTCGAACCCCTCGGCTTCGTCGTCAGCACGACCCTGGTCGGTTTCGGCCTCGGCCTGCTGTTCATGGGCCGGCCGCTGCCGAGTCTGGCCAGCGGCGTGCTGATGGGCGTGCTGCTCTACGGCCTGTTCGACTACCTGCTGGACGTCCCGCTGCCCCTGGGCCTGCTGGCCTTCCTGGAGAACTGAGATGGAAACCCTCAACTTCCTGGCCCAGGGCTTCGACGTCGCCCTGCGCCCGATCAACCTCCTGGTGGCACTGTTCGGCGCCTTCGTGGGCACCGTCGTCGGCCTGTTGCCGGGCCTTGGCCCGATCAATGGCGTGGCCATCCTGCTGCCACTCGCCTTCGCCCTCGGCCTGCCGCCGGAGACGGCGCTGATCCTGCTGGCCGCCGTGTACCTGGGCTGCGAGTACGGCGGACGCATCTCGGCGATCCTGCTCAACGTACCCGGCGATGCCGCCGCCATCATGACCACCCTCGACGGCTACCCCCTGGCGCGTCAGGGCAAGGGCGGCATCGCCCTGTCGCTGTCGGCCATGAGCTCCTTCATCGGCAGCACCATTGCCACCATGGGCGTCGTGCTCTTCGCGCCGATCCTGGCCAACTGGGCGGTAGCCTTCGGCCCGGCGGAGTACTTCGTGCTGATGGTCTTCGCCATCGCCTGCCTGGGCGGCATGGTCGGTGACAAGCCGGTCAAGACCCTGCTCTCGGCGCTGATCGGCCTAGGTTTGGCCACGGTCGGCGTGGACGCCACCACCGGGGTCTACCGCTTCACCTTCGACAGTGTCGGCCTCTCCGACGGCATCCAGTTCGTGATTGTGGTGATCGGACTGTTCAGCGTCAGCGAAGTGCTGCTGATGCTCGAACACACCACCACCGGCCAGCAGGCGGTCAAGGCCAGCGGGCGCATGCTGTTCAACGTCAAGGAGTTTTCCTTTACCTGGTGGAGCAGCGTGCGCAGTTCCCTGGCCGGTTTCGTCATCGGCGTGCTGCCGGGTGCCGGTGCTACCATCGCCAGTGCCATCACCTACATGAGCGAGAAGCGCATGGCCGGCAGCAGTGGCCGCTTCGGTGAAGGCGACCTGCGCGGCGTGGCCGCTCCGGAAGCGGCCAACAACGCCTCGGCCTGTGGCTCGCTGATCCCCATGCTGACCCTCGGCGTGCCGGGCTCGGGCACGACCGCCGTGATGATCGGAGCCCTGACCCTGTACAACATCACCCCCGGCCCGCTGCTGTTCGAGCAACAGCCCGACGTCGTCTGGGGCCTGATCGCGTCGCTGTTCATCGGCAACGTCATCCTCCTGGTGATGAACATCCCGCTGGTGGGCCTGTTCGCACGCATGCTCAGCGTGCCGACCTGGATCCTGGTGCCGGCGATCACCATCGTCAGCGTCGTCGGTGTGTATGCCGTACACAGCACCACCTTCGACCTGGTGCTGATGGCCGCCCTCGGGGTGTTCGGCTACCTGCTGCGCAAGATGGACTTCCCGCTGTCATCGCTGATCCTCGGTTTCGTCCTGGGCGAGCTGATGGAGTCCAACCTGCGCCGTGCCCTGTCCATCACCAATGGCGACCTCGGCATTCTCTGGAGCAGCCCGATCACCATAGCGCTCTGGGTGCTGACGGCGATCATGCTGGCGTTGCCGGGGATTCGCTGGATGCGCGCTCGGGCCAAGGCGAAGCTGGCCCATGCCTAAGTGGCTGCTGACGCCGCTGGTGGGTGCCGTCGGCGGCTGGCTGGCCAGCCTGGTGGGCTGGCCGCTGCCGTGGATGGTGGGCTCGCTGCTGGCGGTGATCGCCATACGCTGCATCGGCAATCTGCCACTGGCGGAAGTCCCCGGCGGACGTAAGTGCGGCCAGTGGATCGTGGGCGTGGGCATCGGCCTGCATTTCACTCCAGCGGTGATCGAACAGGTGCTGGCCAACAGCGCGATCATCCTGATCGGAGCCGTGGCCACTACCCTTTCCAGCGTCATTGGCATCAGCCTGATGCTGCGCAGCGGCGAGGACCGCGCCACCGCCTTCTTCGCCAGCATGCCGGGTGGCGCCAGTGAGATGGTCAACCTCGGCCAGCGTAACGGCGCTGTACTCAGCCGCGTCGCCGCCGGCCAGAGCCTGCGCCTGCTGCTGGTGGTGCTGAGCGTGCCGGCGCTGTTCCAGTTCTTTCTCGGCGTTCCCGCCGCCCAGCACCAGGCCGCAACCGTGGACTGGAGCTGGCTTGCGGCGCTGTTGGCCGGCGGCGCGCTGCTGGCTGCGCTGATGCAGCGCTTCCACCAACCCAACCCCTGGCTGATCGGACCGCTGCTGGTCAGCGCTGCCATGAGCATCGGCTTCGACCTGCAGCTGGGCCTGCCGCAAGGCGCCAGCCAACTCGGCCAGTGGCTGATCGGCATTGCCCTGGGCTGCCATTTCGATCGCGCGTTCTTCCGCCGCGCGCCCTCCTTCATTGCCCGCACACTGCTGGCCACCTCCCTGGGCATGGCCTTCGCCGCCGTGGCTGCAGAGCTGCTGGGCTGGCTGGACGGGCTCGACCACCGTTCGCTGATGCTGGGCATGATGCCGGGCGGTATCGCCGAACTCAGCCTCACCGCTGAAGCGCTGCAATTGTCGGTACCTCTGGTCACCGCCCTGCAGGTGCTGCGACTGCTGCTGGTGTTGTTCCTCGCCGAGCCGGTGTTCCGGCAATGGAAGAAGCAAGAGACCCACGCTTAGCCCGCCTCGTGCGGGCTCTTTTTCTCCGGCAACATCCGGTTGCGGGTGCGAAATCATTCGCAACAAGACGCGCCTATGCTCTTCCTATCCGATGGTTGCCAAGGCTGACCGCCATGTCCGGACGCATCGCACCGCTTCGTCTCCTGCTGCTCGTTACCGCCCTGCTGCTGGCCTCCTGCAGCCGTCTCGATCTGGCCTACCGCAACCTCGACCTGATCATTCCCCTGTGGGTCAAGAGCTACGTCACGCTCGACGACCGACAGGAGCAATGGTTGGACTCTCACTTGCAACAGCACCTGGCATGGCATTGCCGCACGCAACTACCGATCTATGTCGACTGGCTGGAAAGCGTCCGCCTTCAGGCGAAGCAACCGCACCTGGAACCAACCACGGTGCAAGGCTGGATCGACAATGTGCAGGGTTCGATCAAGCGCATATCCGTTGAAATCACGCCAACCGTGATTGGGCTGACCGAAAACCTGAGCCCCAGGCAAGTGGGTGAGCTCTATGTCGCCATGGACGAGAAGAACGAGGCGCTGCACGACAAGTACCTGGCGCCATCCATGACCGAGCAGGTGGACCAACGCACCCAGCGCATGGTGGACCGGGTTGAAGACTGGATGGGCCGGACCACAGCCCGCCAGCGGGCGAGGATCGCCAAGTGGTCAAAAGCCCAGGGCGAGTACAACCGGATCTGGATGGAGAATCGCCAGGCTTGGCAACTGGCCTTGCGCCGCACCTTGTACACACGTCACAACCCGGACTTCCAGGCGCAGTTGACCAGCCTGCTGCAGTCCCCGAAAGCCCACGGGACCGCAGCGTTCCGGACATTCGAGGCCCAGCAGCTCCAAGCCTTCGCCAGCCTGCTTGCCGACCTGTTAAACCAGGCCGAGACGGACCAGCGCCAGCACCTGGACAATCGCCTGGCCGACCTGGCCAGCGACCTGCGCGGCCTGGCCTGCTACCCGCGCTGACCGCTCAGAGCGCGGGCAGGCTCCACTCGATCGGCTCCAGCCCATGCTGGGCCAGGAACTTGTTGCAGCGGCTGAAGTGGCCGTTGCCGAGAAAGCCCCGGTACGCCGACAGCGGCGACGGATGCGCCGATTTCAGGATCAGGTGCTTGGTGGGGTCGATCAGGCGCTCCTTGCCTTGCGCGTGGGAACCCCAGAGCAGGAACACCAGGCGCGGACGACTCTGGCTGACCACCTCGATTACCTTGTCGGTGAAGGGTTGCCAGCCAGCAGCGGCGTGGGAACCGGCGCGGGCCTGTTCGACGGTGAGGGAGGTGTTGAGCATCAGCACGCCCTGATCGGCCCAGGACTGCAGGTAGCCATGGGACGGAATCTCGATGTTCAGGTCGCGCTTGAGCTCCTTGTAGATGTTCTGCAGGGACGGCGGCGCTGGCACGCCCGGCTGCACCGAGAAGCACAAGCCGTGGGCCTGGCCCGGACCGTGGTAGGGGTCCTGGCCGATGATCACCACCTTCACCCGTTCCAGCGGCGTGGAGTTAAGCGCATTGAAGATGAGCGGTCCCGGCGGGAAGATCACCTTGCCGGCGGCCTTCTCCTGGCGCAGGAACTCACTCAGGGCCTGCATGTAGGGCTTGTCGAACTCATCCCGCAGGGCTTCTTTCCAGCTCGCTTCGAGCTTGATCCGGTCGTCGCTTTCAGTCATCGCTTTATCTGTTCCGTGGCGGTTGCCGGGGCGCTTCCCGCCCGATGGTCGGGCACCCTAAGAAATGCCCACTACCCTTGTCAATCAAGGACGCCAGGAGCAATCCCATATGGATAACCGTCACGACAACGTGAAACTCGCGCTCTACGAGCGCTTTCTCAAGGACGCCGGTGCATTGCCACCGATGCCGGGGGTCTCCCTGCGCTTGCGCCAGCTGCAGACGGCGGACGCAGCCACCCACGAACAAGCCAGCGCCCTCCTGGAGGCCTGTCCCGCGCTGGCCGATCGCCTGAAGGAATTCGCCAGCCTGCCCCTGCTCGGCCACATCCACCCCGGCGGGCAATTGACGGACGTGGTACAGCAACTGGACGGCAGGCGTCTGGCCAACCTGGTGCTGGCCTTTGAACTTCGGCAGCTGTACGAGGGCAGCGAACCGAGCCTGGAAAAAGTCTTCAACAAGCGCTGGCGTCTCAGCCTGCAACGCGCAGCCCTCAGCGCCGGCCTGGCGCAACACCTGCCCCACCTGGAAGCAGAAGACGCCCTGCTGGCCGGCCTGCTGCAGGACGTCGGCAGCCTGCCGCTGCTGAAGGAGTTGCACCAATGGCCACAAGTGTCACGCCTGGAAGTCGACCTGCAGCGTCTCTGTGAACAACTCTCCGCCGAAGTTGGCGTGCTGCTGCTCACCGCCTGGAAACTGCCCGGCAACCTGCAGGACTGCGCCCGCCTGCGCCGCGACTGGTGTCGCCAGCACAAGGGCCCGGTGGATCTCGCGGACGTGGTGCAGGTCGCCAGCCAATTACTGGAAGAACCCCGCGACGATGATCGCCTGGCCCGGCTGCCCGCCTACCAGCGCATGGAGCTGCCGGCACCGCAAGTACTACGCGCCGAACTGGCGGAAGTCGTGGCGTTATGGATGAAGTTGCTGGGTGGGCGACCGGTGGAGACCGACTGACGGGCTTGTTCGCAGCGCCTCCCACACACCCACCGGCGCATGTATGGAACGGGAATGAAGAATGGTGGGGTTACAAAGACTCGGGAGGTAGCCCAACGGCTGCTTGGCCAATGAATTCTCCCTCACGGGTTCTGCTCCACCCAATCACCCCTGGTGCAAGGCCCGGTAATGACTGGGCGCCATCCCCACCACCTTCCGGAACAGCCGCGAGAAGTAGTAGACGTCCTCGTAACCCAACTGCTCGGCGATCAGCTTCACCCCCAGATCGCCTTCGTCGAGAAGGCGGCAGGCATGGGCCATTTTCAGTTGAATGAAGTCCTGGATCGGCGCATGGCCGGTCAGGGCTCGGTAGGTCTTGGCGAAGTGGAAGCGCGACAGCTTGAACTGCGCCGCCAACTGGTCGAGGTTGAGGCTGTCGTGAAGATGGGCACGCATCACCGCCTGTACCGCGTCCACGTCCAGCACGCGGCCGGACTTGAGATAGCCCCGCACCGGCAGTACTGCCAGGGAGGTCAGCAGGGTCTGCAATTGATGGGCGGCATGGACGAAATGCGGCAGGTTCAAGCCTTGCTTGCGCAGTCCCAGCAGGCCATCCAGGTCCGCCAGCAACCTCGGCTGCACGCCGATCCGACGCATGACCGACTGGCCCAGGGGGCGCAGGTAGTCCTCCACCAGCTCGCCTTCGAAATGCACCCAGTAAATGCTCCAGGGGCGCAAGGCGTCCGAGCCATAGGCATGGGCACGGCCCTTGGGCAACAGCAGCAGGTCACCCCCTGCCACCTCGAATCGTCCATCCCCGCTTTCCAGCCAACCCTGCCCGGAACGGCAGTAGATCAGCAGGCTGTCTTCCGGTTCTAGGCGCTCCATACGGTGCCCCAAGGCCTCCGGGTAATAGCCCAGGGCCAGCGGATAACAAGCGGAAGTCAACGGATGACGGGCCAGTTGACGGCGCAGCCGGGGCGGCGTGGTGAAGCGCACGCCATTGGCCGGCAGGGGCCAGTTGGATGTCTCGACGGAGCGGCTCATGGTCGTTCTTGTAGTGGCCTGCAATACCAAGATCGTCCATCCCGCAACCAAGATCGTCAATCCACAACTGGTTCGGCGGCCGCTATAAAAGCAAGAAACGACAAGGTCCCGTCTTACGGGTGGAGGACCAGATGGCCAAGACACTTCCACAACTGATCGACGGTGAATGGCGCGAAAGCCGTGCTCGCGAGCTGATCGAAGTCACCGACCCGGCAACCCAGGAGGTCCTGGCCCTTGCGCCGAAGGCCACGGCCGAGGAGATCGAGGCCGCTGTCGCCAGCGCCAAGGATGCCTTTCAGAGCTGGCGCGAAGTCCCGGTGCCGGAGCGCGCCCGGCTGATGCTGCGCTACCAGCAACTGCTCAAGGACCATCACGACGAACTGGCCGAACTGCTGGCCAGTGAAACCGGCAAGACCTTCGCCGATGCCAAGGGCGACGTCTGGCGCGGAATCGAAGTGGCCGAACACGCCGCCAACGTAGCCAGCCTGATGATGGGCGAGACGGTGGAGAACGTCGCCCGCGAGATCGATACGGCCAGTTGGGTACAACCGCTGGGCGTATGCGTCGGCATTACCCCCTTCAACTTCCCGGCGATGATCCCGCTGTGGATGTTTCCGCTGGCCATCGCCTGCGGCAACACCTTCGTCCTCAAGCCGTCCGAGCAAGACCCGCTAACCCCCAACCGCCTTGCCGAGCTGTTCATCGAAGCCGGTGCGCCCAAGGGCGTGCTGCAGGTTATCCACGGTGGCCGCGAGCAAGTGGACGCCCTGCTCACCCATCCCGACGTGCGTGCCATCTCCTTCGTCGGCTCGGTGCCGGTAGGTCAGCACATCTACCGCACAGGCACCGCCCATCTGAAACGGGTACAGGCCTTTGCCGGCGCCAAGAACCACATGGTGATACTGCCCGACGCCCACAAGGACCAGGTGCTGAGCAACCTGGTCGGCGCCAGTTGCGGCGCCGCCGGCCAGCGCTGCATGGCCATCAGCGTGGCGATCTTCGTGGGAGAGGCGCGCCAGTGGATTCCCGAACTGGCAGCGCAGATGGCCGAACTGCGCCCCGGTCACTGGAAAGATGCCCATTCGGCCTTCGGCCCGTTGATCAGCCAACAGGCCCGTCAGCGTGTGCTGCGGCTGATCGCCGAGGGTAAGGCGGAAGGCGCCGAATGCCTGCTGGACGGTTCTCAATGCCAGGTGCCGGGCTACCCGAACGGCAACTGGCTGGGCCCCACGCTGTTCCGCGGCGTGACGGCGAAGATGGGCCTCTACCGTGAGGAGATCTTCGGCCCGGTGCTGCTGTGCATGGAGGCAGAGACCCTGGAAGAGGCCATCGTCCTGGTCAACGCCAACCCTTACGGCAACGGCACCAGTCTGTTCACGCGTTCCGGCGGGGCCGCGCGGCACTTCCAGCACGCGATCGAGGTCGGCCAGGTGGGGATCAACGTCCCAATTCCGGTACCCCTGCCCTTCTTCTCCTTCACCGGTTGGAAGGGTTCGTTCTATGGCGACCTGCACGCCTACGGCAAGCAGGCGGTGCGCTTTTACACCGAGACCAAGACGGTCACCACGCGCTGGTTCGATGACACACCGGTCACTGGCCCGAACATGACCATCCACCTGAAGTAGGGGCGAATTCATTCGCAAAGCGGTGCGCAGCATCGCTACGGAACCGAGCACAGGCAAACGATATATGGATTTCGACCTCACCGAAGAACAACGCCTGTTGGTGGACAGCGCCCGCGCCTTTGCCAGTCATGAGCTCACCCCTCACGCAGCGGAGTGGGACCGAGACCATCACTTCCCGCTGGAGGTGATCCGCCGGGCCGCCGAACAGGGTTACCTGGGGCTGTATATCAGCGAAGACGATGGTGGCTTGGGATTGTCCCGACTGTCGGCCGCGCTGATTTTCGAGCAACTGGCCGCCGGCTGCGTGGCCACCACCGCCTACTTGACCATCCATAACATGGCCGCCTGGATGCTCGCCTCCTTCGGCGATAGCGAGCTGAAGGCACACTGGTTGCCCGGGTTGATCAGCGGCGAACTGCTGGCCTCCTACTGCCTGACCGAACCGGATGCCGGGTCCGATGCCGCCCACTTGCGTACCCGCGCCCGCCGCGACGGCGACCACTACGTGCTGGACGGCAGCAAATGCTTCATCTCCGGCGCTGGCAGCACCCAGGTGCTGATCGTTATGGCGCGTACTGGGCAGGACGGTGCCAAGGGCATCTCCTGCTTCCTGGTGCCGGCCGATGCCGAAGGCATCCGTTACGGTCGCAACGAAGACAAGATGGGCTGGCGTGCCCAGCCGACCCGCACCATCACGTTCGAGGGGGTGCGAATCCCGGCTGGCCATCGCATCGGCCCGGAAGGCGAAGGCTTCGTCTACGCCATGAAGGGTCTGGACGGCGGCCGCCTGAACATTGCCAGCTGCTCCCTTGGTGCCGCCCAGGCGGCCCTGGAACAGAGCCTGCGCTACGTGGAGGAGCGCAAGCAGTTCGGCAAGCCATTGGCCGACTTCCAGGCCTTGCAGTTCAAGCTCGCCGACATGCTTACCGCGCTCACCGCCAGCCGGCAGATGGTGCGCCTGGCCGCCCACCGCCTGGACCAGCGCCACGCGGAGGCCAGCCTCTACTGCGCCATGGCCAAGCGGTTTGCCACCGACCAGTGCTTCGAGCTGTGCAACGAAGCCCTGCAACTGCACGGCGGGTACGGCTACCTGAACGACTATCCTCTGGAACGCTGGGTGCGCGATACCCGGGTGCACCAGATCCTCGAAGGCACCAATGAAATCATGCGCGTCATCGTGGCGCGCCGTTTACTGGAACAGGGCGGAACCCTTGACCGTCTGTTGTAAGGAGATGCACATGAGCACTGCCGTAGAACCCTATCAGCCCGGAATCTTCGACCTGACCCACAAGCTGACGGTGGAGAAGCACGGCCACACTGCGCTGATCACCATCAACCACCCGCCAGCCAACACCTGGGACCGCGAGTCGCTGATCGGCCTCAAACAACTGATCGAGCACCTCAACCGCGACGACGACATCTATGCCCTGGTGGTGACCGGCCAGGGGCCGAAGTTCTTCAGCGCCGGGGCCGACCTCAATCTCTTCGCCGATGGCGACAAGGCCCGCGCCCGTGAAATGGCCCGGCGCTTCGGCGAAGCCTTCGAGGCCCTGCGCGACTTCCGTGGCGTGTCCATCGCCGCGATCAACGGCTACGCCATGGGTGGCGGCCTGGAATGTGCTCTGGCCTGCGATATCCGCATCGCCGAGCGCCAGGCGCAGATGGCCCTGCCGGAAGCCGCCGTGGGCCTGCTGCCCTGCGCCGGCGGTACTCAGGCCCTGCCCTGGCTGGTGGGCGAAGGTTGGGCCAAGCGGATGATCCTGTGCGGCGAGCGCGTGGATGCGGAAACCGCCCTGCGCATTGGCCTGGTGGAACAGGTGGTGGACAGCGGCGAAGCCCGTGGCACTGCCCTGCTGCTGGCGGCCAAGGTGGCGCGGCAGAGCCCGGTTGCCGTACGCACCATCAAACCGTTGATTCAGGGCGCACGGGAGCGTGGGCCGAACGGCTGGCTGCCAGAAGAGCGTGAGCGCTTCGTCGACCTGTTCGACGCCGACGACACCCGCGAAGGCGTCAACGCCTTCCTGGAAAAACGCGACGCGCACTGGCGCAACAAATGACCGAACGCTGGACGAGAACGACTATGAATGTGAGTTTCGAAGAACGCAGCGGCCTGCACGGTGCCCGTATCGGCATCGCCAGCCTGGACGCCGAGGCCAGCCTCAACGCCCTGTCCCTGCCGATGATCGAGGCCCTGGACGCCAAACTGCGCGCCTGGGCCGAAGACCCGGAAATCGTCTGTGTGCTGCTGCGCGGCAATGGCCCCAAGGCCTTCTGCGCCGGCGGCGACGTGCGCAAACTGGTGGACGCCTGCCGCGAGCAGCCTGGCGTGGTGCCGCCGCTCGCCGGTCGCTTCTTCTCCGACGAGTATCGTCTCGACCACCGCATCCACACCTTTCCCAAGCCGCTGATCTGCTGGGCCCATGGCCATGTGCTAGGTGGTGGCATGGGTCTGATGCAGGGAGCCTCGATCCGCATCGTCACCCCGTCCAGCCGCCTTGGGATGCCAGAAATCAACATCGGCCTCTACCCCGACGTGGGCGGCAGCTGGTTCCTCGCCCGCCTGCCCGGCAAGCTCGGACTGTTCCTTGGCCTGGGCGCCGGCACCATCAACGCCCACGACGCGCTGGATCTCGACCTGGCCGACCGATTCCTCCTGGAAGACCAGCAGGATGCCCTGCTCGCCGGCCTGGTCCAGCTCAATTGGCAAGACCAACCCAACGCCCAGCTCAACAGCCTGCTCAAGGCGCTGGAGCACGAATCGCGCAGCCAATTGCCGGAAGCCCAGTGGCTGCCACGGCGTAAACGCATCGACGAATTGCTGGATGTAGCTGACCTGCCGGCGGCCTGGAAAGCCATGACCGCCCTGCAACACGACAGCGATGTGCCCCTGGCCCGCGCCGCCAAGACCCTGGCCGCAGGTTGCCCGCTCACCGCCCACCTGGTCTGGGAACAGATCCGCCGGGCGAAGCACCTGTCGCTCGCCGACGTCTTCCGCATGGAATACGCCATGAGCCTGAACTGCTGCCGCCACCCGGAGTTTCCCGAAGGCGTCCGCGCACGGCTGATCGACAAGGACAACGCGCCGCGTTGGCACTGGCCAGATGTGGCGGCCATTCCCCGTGCGGTGATCGATGCCCATTTCGAGCCGGTGTGGGAAGGCCGGCACCCGCTGGACGATCTCTGACACGTTGATCGCTACCGCACAGCACCGGACAAGGAGAACCACGATGAGCAAGATCGCCTTTATCGGACTGGGCCACATGGGCCTGCCCATGGCCCGCAACCTGCTCAAGGCCGGTCATGACCTCCGGGTTTACGATCTGGTGCAGGCCGCCATCGACGAGCTGGCGGCCGAAGGGGCCAAGCCAGCGCAGGATGCGCGGGACGCGGTCAGCGGTACACAGGTGGTGATCACCATGCTGCCGGCCAGCAAGCATGTGGAAGGGTTGTTGCTGGGCGACGGCGGCTTGCTGGAGTCCATCGTCCCCGGCAGCCTGCTGCTGGAATGCTCGACCATCGCCCCGGAATCCGCGCGCAAGGTGCATGCGGCGGCCAAGGCACGCGGAATCGAGCTGCTGGATGCGCCGGTATCGGGCGGCACCGCTGGCGCAGCGGCGGGCACCCTGACCTTCATGGTGGGCGGCGAAGCGGCGGCATTGGACAAGGCACGGCCGGTCTTCGAGGCCATGGGTAAGAACATCTTCCACGCCGGCCCTGACGGCGCCGGCCAGGTGGCCAAGGTGTGCAACAACCAGTTACTGGCGGTGCAGATGATCGGTACCGCCGAGTCCATGGCCCTGGGCGTGGCCAACGGCCTGGACCCGGCCATCCTCGCCGAGATCATGCGCCAGAGCTCGGGCGGCAATTGGGTGCTGGAACGCTACAACCCCTGGCCGGGCGTGATGCCCAACGCACCGGCGAGCAAGGACTACGACGGCGGCTTCATGGCCGAGCTGATGACCAAGGACCTGGGCCTGGCCCAGGAGACCGCGCAGCACAGCCTCTCCAGCACCCCCATGGGCGCCCTGGCGCTGCAGCTCTATCGCCTGCTGCTCAAGCAGGGCCAGGGCAAGAAGGATTTCTCGGTGGTGCAGAAGCTGTTCGCTGAGTGAGATCAGGAGGCGCTGGGCGGGAACCCGTAGGCGGTGGATAGAAGTGCGCTATCCACCCCAAAGGCTCGATCAGCGCTCGCGCAGAGCCTCAGCCCTGGCGCGGACGATGGGTTTGAGCAGGTAGCTCAGGATGCTCTTCTTGCCGGTCATGATATCCACCGAAGCGACCATGCCGGGAATGATCAGCAGCGGGTTCTGGTCGCTACCCAGGTGGCTCTTCTGGGTGCGCAACTTGATCAGGTAGAAGCTGTTGCCGTCTTCGTCCGTAATGGTGTCCGCGCCGATCTGCTCGAGATCGGCGGTCAGCCCGCCATAGATGGTGAAGTCATAGGCGGTGAACTTGACCATGGCGCGTTGTCCGGGGTGCAGGAAGGCAATGTCCTGCGGCCGGATGCGTGCTTCTACCAGCAGTGTGTCGTCCAGCGGCACGATCTCCACCAAGTCGCTGCCCGGCTGGATCACGCCACCGATGGTGTTGACCAGCAACTGCTTGACGATACCCCGCACCGGCGAGGTGACCAGGGTGCGCTTGACCCGGTCCTCCAGGGCCTTGCCGGTGGCGTTGGCCTTGTTCAGCTCGGTACGCGCCTCGTTCAACTGGGCCAGCGCCTCGCTGCGAAAGCGCGAGCGGGTCTCGGCGATCTTGCGCTCGGCTTCCTTGATCGCTGACTCGGCGCGGGGAATCGCCAGGCTAGTGGCTTCCAGCTCGCCTCGGTTCTCCACTTCGGCACGGCGCAGGCGCAGCACTTCCACCTTGGAGATCGCACCCTGGGCCACCAGGGGCTCGGAGATGGCGATCTCCTGACGCAGCAGTTGCAGGCTGTTGCGGTATTGGCCTTGCTTGGAGATGAACTCCTGCAGTTCCTGGCGGCGCTGCACCAGTTGCTCCTCGAGGCCGGCCACCTCTTCCTGAAGCTGCTGCTGCCGGCTGCGGTACAGGGCGTCCTCGCTGTCCGCCTGCTCGGGGGCGAGGTTGCGAAGCGCTTCGGAAATCTCCAGCGGACGGTCGTCAACCTCGGCGCTCAGGCGCTCGACCCGCAGCTGCATGGCGTTGCGGTCAGCCTCGGTCTCGCCAACGTTCGATTCGAAACGGGTCGGGTCCAGACGCAGCAACGGATCACCCACTTCCACCACCTGGCCCTCGTGGATGAAGAGCTCGGACACGATACCGCCTTCCAGGTTCTGCACCTTCTGCAGCTTCGAGGAGGGAATCGCCTTGCCTTCGCCACGGGTGACTTCATCCACCTGGGCAAAGTGCGCCCAGAGCGCCATGAATAGGGTGAAGCCAATGAGGGTCCAGATGGTCAGCCGCACGACGCGCGGTGCATCTTCCACCAGGGCCTTATTGACCTCCGGCAGCGGTTGATCGGACAGCGAGTCACCGCCCTTGAAGTACTGGCGCAGCGCGCCGAAGCCCTTATGCGACACTTATCTGCCCCTTCTTCAGCGCTTCCATGACCGCTTCCTTCGGGCCGTCGGCAATGACCCGGCCACGGTCGATGATCAACAAGCGATCCACCAGCGAAAGCATCGAGGCGCGGTGAGTGACCAGCAACAGGGTCTTGTTGGCGATCACCGAGGCTAGGCGTTCCTTGAGGCGCTCCTCGCCAGGGTTGTCCATCGAGCTGGTGGGTTCGTCGAGCAGCAGGATCGGCGGATCGAGCAGCAAGGCACGCGCCAGGGCAACGTTCTGCCGCTGGCCGCCGGAGAGGTTCTGCCCGCGCTCCCCGACCTGCAGCTCATAGCCCTGCGGATGCATCCGGGCGAATTCGTGCACGCCGGACAGTTCCGCCGCCTGCAACACCAACTCGTCTTCCACGTAACGGGCGCCAGACATCAGGTTGTCGCGCAGCGTGCCGCTGAACAGCTGGATATCCTGAGGGACATAGCCGACGTTGTGGCGCAGCTCGCTGACGTCCAACTGACGGATATCGGTACCGTCCACCAGCAGGCTGCCGGAGTCAGCCTGGTAGAGCCCGACGATCAGCTTGGCCAGGGAACTCTTGCCCGAACCGCTGCGGCCGATGATGCCGATCTTCTCGCCCGGGCGGATGATCAGGTTGACGTCGCTCAGGGCCGGGATCTGCTGATGCGGGTAGGTGAAGCTGATCTGGCGCAGCTCAAGGCTGCCCTGCAGCTTGGAACGGACCAGGGGTTGCTCGCCCTCCTGGCGCTCCTGGGGCAGGTCCATCATCTGGTCCACGGAAATCATGGTCAGGCGCGCCTGCTGATAGCGCGTGAGCAGGCCAGAGAGTTGGGTCAGCGGTCCAAGGGCACGGCCGTTGAGCATGTAGCAGGCGATCAGCCCGCCCATGCTGAGATCCCCGTCCATGATTAGGTACACGCCGGCGACGATCATCACCACGCCGGCCAGTTGCTGGATCATCAGTGTCAGGTTCATCGCCAGGCTGGAGAGCATCTTCACCCGCAGCTCGAGGCGGCCAAGGGTGCCGATGGTCTGTTCCCAGAGGTACTGGCGGTCGCTCTCGGCGTTGTTGACCTTCACCGCATCGAGACCGGCGAGGGTTTCGATCAGGCTCGACTGGCGTTCGGCGGCCAGCGCCATGGTGCGATCCATGGTTGCCACCAGCGGTTTCTGCAACAACCAGCTGATGCCCATGGCCAACGGGAAGGCAAGGATCGGAACCCAGACCAGATGCCCGCCCAGCAGGCCGATAACCAGCAGGATCAAAAGGGTGAACGGCAGGTCGATGACGCTGGTCAGGGTCAGCGAGGCCAGGAAGTCCCGTAGCGTCTGGAATTCATGGATGTTCTGGGCAAAGCTGCCGACCCGCATCGGGCGGTACTTCATCGCCATGCCGACGATGCGCTCGAACAAGGTGGCGGAGATGATCAGGTCGGTCTTCTTGCCAGCCAGGTCAAGGCACAGGCCACGCATGGTCTTGAGCAACAGGTCGAAGAAGTAGGCGCCAGAAATACCGATGGCCAGCACCCAGAGGGTCGCGGCGGCCTGGTTGGGCACTACGCGGTCGTATACGTTCATCACGAAAAGCGGCGCGCCGAGGCCGATCAGGTTGATCAGCAGGCTCGCGGCGACGGCATCGATGTAGAGCCAACGCGAGCGCTTCAGGGTGTCGCGGAACCAGGACTGGGTTCGCGGAATCAGGCTGCCCTGGTTGAGGTCGTACTTGTGTTGGGGTTGGGCGAAGAACACCTGGCCGCTGTAGTCCTCCTGCAGCAACTCGCGGGAAATCTTCACCTCGCCGCCATCGCTCTCGCTGAGTAGCAGGCGAGCAGTTCCATCGTCGCTCCAGCCGAGCATCACCGCGCAACGGCCTTCCTTGAGCAGCAGCAGCGCGGGCATCGCGATCTTCGGGATCTGCTCCAGGCGACGCTGCAGAAGGCGTCCCTGCAGACCGGCACGGGCCGCGGCGCGGGGCAGCAGTTCGGCAGTCAGGCGCTGTTTAGGCAGTGGCAGGCCACTGGTGAGCATGGCCCGGTTGGCGGGTTTGCGGTGCAGGACGCAAAGGGATAGCAGCGAATCCAGCAACGGATCGTCATGCTGCCCACGGGGATCGGTATTGAGTTGAATCGGGCTGACTTCTGGATCCACGCCTGGGCACTCTGCTCTGGGTTCTACGAAAGACTCTGCCTGGAGCCGGACTCACCGCCAGGGCGAAGTAGGCGCTTCGCCCTGGCGGTGCAGGTGGGATCCAGGATTCAGTTCAAACCGGGAAGGGTTGCCTCTGGCTTAAGTTCGGTCTGTACGACCGTTGCCATCGGTGCCACCACTCCCTGGCTCTTCAGCAACTCGCCTATGGTCGCCTTGATGCGGTACTGCGTAAACAGCTCGGTGTAACGCAGATCCACCAAGCGACGCGAGGCAGTGAAGAGTTCGTTCTCGCTGTCCAGCAGGTCGAGCAGGGTACGTTCGCCGATGCTGAATTGCTGCTGGTAGGACGCACGCACGCGGGTGCTGTAGTCAACGTACTGCTGGGCAATCGGCACCTGCTCTCGGGCGTTGTTCAGGGCATTCCAGGACAGGCCCAGTTCCTCGTTCAGCACACGTAGGGCGTTGTTGCGGATGTCCAGCGCCTCATTGATCTGATAGGCCTTGGACTCCAGGTCAGCCTTGTTGCTGCCACCGGCGAACAGGTTGTAACGCATGCGCAACATTGCCTGCCATTCGTTGACGTGGCCGTTCTCGCCGTCCAGGTCATTGTCCGCCCCACGGGACAATTCAGCATCGAAGCGCGGATAGAAGAAAGACTTGGCGGCGTCATACTGCTTCTCGGCAGCGGCGACATCAGACTCGGCGGAGCGCAGGATCGGGCTGTTGGCAAGCAGGGTCTGGCGAGCCGACTCCAGGGACTCCGGCAATTGACCCGGCAGGCCAGCCGGCTCGCTGAGTTCCACCGGATCCTCGCCCACGACGCTGTAGAAATTGGTGCGAGCGTCACTCAGGTTGGTCTGTTCGGTGATCAGGTTGTTGCGGGCCTGGGCCAGGCGAGCTTCTGCCTGGTCCTGGTCCGCCAGGCGCCCTACCCCACGCTCACTGCGCAGGGTGATCTGGTCGAAGATGCGTTCGTGGCTGCGCAGGTTTTCCTGGGCCAGGCGCACCATCTCCTGGCGGCGCAGCACGTCGATATAGACCTGGGCCACGTCCAGCGCCGTGCGCTCGGAAGTACCGAGCAACGAGTAGGCGCGGGAGTTGACGGTGGCCTGCTGGCGGCCGACCTCGTTCTTGGTGGCGAAGCCGTCGAATACCATCTGTTGCAGACGCAGGCTGGACTCACCACGAGTCATGGTCTTCCAGTGGTCGTCGCCGGTGGCGCGAGTGGTGGTGTTGTCAGTGCCCTCACGGCCATATCCCCCCAGCAGGTCCACCGAAGGCAGATACCCCCCTTTGGCCGCCTGAAGCTGTTTGTCGGCCGACAGACGGCTGTTCACCCCAGCCTGGATCTCCGGATGGGCATCCATGGCACGTTGCATTGCCTCGGAGAGGCTCTGAGCGTGGGCGGGCAGGCTGACAGCCAGGGCGAACGGGAGAATGGTGGAGAAGCGCAGACGCATGTTCTTGGCATCCTTTTCGTTGAATTGGAGGTCCGGAAACTTCACCGGAAACGGCCCTTAGTCGAGGCCTGGCCGGCGTGACACGAGCCACACTTTACGGCACGGGACGAGCAATGAATATCAAAGTGACAGCATGCAGCCGATTGTTTAGGATGGGAGTCAATTGGTCAATACTTTGGCATATCTCCAATAGCCAATCGTAATAAGCCAATTAATTGGCGCCACCTTTACGCCACGTCTTAACTATAGAAAAGGAATGTCAGTCCTGCGCTTGGTCGTCGACGGAACGACCCCCAGCGACGACAAGCCAGCTGAGAGCCACTCCAGGAGAGTCACCCCATGAGCAGTGTTGTTGCGATCGTCAAAAGCATTGTCGGCCAGGTATTTGCCATGTCGCCCGAGGGTATCCAGCGCCTGCTCATCGAAGGCGACAGACTCTTCAAAGGCGATCAGTTGCAGACCGGCCTCGAAGGCATGGTGACGCTCGAACTCACCGATGGCCGCACCGTCGACCTCGGCCGAGATAGCCAGTGGAGCGAATCCGATGCGGACGCCAGCACTGGAGCCCAGGCGTCCCAGCCGGCCACGCAGACACCCGCCGATGACGTTGCACAGCTGCAGAAGGCCATCGAGGCGGGTGTCGACCCAACCAAGGAACTCGAAGCCACTGCGGCAGGCCCGAGTGCGGGTGGCGCTGGCGGTGGTGCCGCCGGTGGCGGCCATAGTTTCGTGATGCTGGATGCAACGGGGGACCGGGTCGACCCAACCATTGGCTTCGCCACCGGAACCGAACCTCTGGCCGGCGAAGCGCTGGTCGAAGAGGACGGCACTCCGACCGTGGATGCCACGCTTCCGACGAATGATGACCAGCAGCCCACCCCTGACGTTCCGGATAGCCCTAACGCGTCCCCGCTCGGCCAGGACGCCAGCATTACCACTGACGAAGACACCCCGATCACAGGTCAGCTGGGGGCCACCGACCCCGATGGCGACCCGCTCACCTATGCGCCTGGCGACGCCCCGCGCAACGGCACCGTGGCGGTCAACCCGGATGGCTCCTACACCTACACGCCCAACCCGAACTTCAACGGCACCGACAACTTCACGGTCATCGTCGATGACGGCAAAGGCGGCACCGACACCATCGTCGTCACCATTGGCGTGAATCCGGTAAACGATGCCCCCGTTGCAGCCAACGATGGCCCGACTGCGGTCACCGAGGACACGCCCGCCACCGGAAACGTGCTGACCAACGACCGCGACTCCGACGGCGATACCCTCACCGTCACCCAATACACGGTGGGCGGAACGACCTACACCGCCGGCCAGACCGCCACCCTCACTGGGGTTGGCACCCTGGTGATCAACGCCAACGGCAGCTTCACCTTCACTCCGGCACCGAACTACAACGGCCCGGTACCGACCGCGACCTATACCGTCACCGACGGCACCGCCACCGATACCGCCGAACTGAACTTCGCCGATGTCACCTCGGTGGACGATGCCTCGGTCCTGAACCCCGACAGCAACACCGTGGCCGAAGACAACCCGACCACCGGCAACGTGCTGGGTAATGACAGCGATGTGGATAACACGCTCATCGTTGCCAGCTTCACCGTGTCCGGCGTCACCGGCAGCTTCACCGCCGGTTCCAGCGCGGTGATCGCCGGCGTCGGCACCCTGACCATCGCCGCCAACGGCAACTACACCTTCACCCCGGTGGCCAACTGGAATGGCGAAGTGCCGCAGGTCACCTACGTCACCAACACCGGCAGCAGCTCGACGCTGGATATCAGCGTCACCCCGGTGAACGATGCCCCCGAAGCGGGTAACGATGGCCCGGTCCCGGTAAGCGAGGACACCCCGGCCAGCGGCAACGTGCTGACCAACGACAGCGATGTAGAAGGCGACAGCCTCACCGTCACCCAGTTCGAAGTGAACGGCACCACCTACACGGCAGGCCAGACTGCCACCCTCACCGGGGTTGGCACCCTGGTGATCAACGCCAACGGCAGCTTCACCTTCACCCCGGCACCGAACTATAACGGCCCGGTACCGACCGCGACCTATACCGTTACCGACGGCACCGCCACCGATACCGGAGAGCTGAGCTTCGGCAACGTCAGCCCGGTCAACGATGCTCCGGTCGCCAACAATGACGGCCCGAATGCCGTGGCCGAAGACACTCCGGCCAGCGGCAATGTGCTGACCAATGACAACGACGCCGACGGCGATACACTGACCGTTACCGGCTTCAGCTTCGGCGGAACCGGTTACCTGGCCGGCCAGACCGCGACCATCAATGGCGTCGGCTCGCTGGTGATCAATGCCAACGGC
>NZ_SSOK01000054.1:0-35938 GCF_029871195.1 Pseudomonas sp. BN415 | reverse complement strand
GGCGGATGGAGGCTGAAGTGCGCGGCCTGGCCGAGCAGCCGGTCGGCGGGCAGATCGCGCTCGACGGAGGTGAACTCGATGTGGTAGGCGAAGGTCCGGCTCAAGGCCTCCTTGCCGTGGAAGGCCAGCACGTCGAGTGCGGCGTCAAGCCCGTCGACCTGGAGCTTGTGGCGGCTGTGATCGAAGAAAGGGGGGAGTTCGGCGAGCATGCGGACGGCTTCCTTGCGTAAACGACGAACGCAGGAGACTGCCGTTCACCTACTTGGCGCGGCTATCAGACCAATCTGAAATATCACCGGCAAACCGGCAAACACTGGAAGGGGACTTCCGACAGAGGCGTGACACATGCTTCGAATCGCCTACTGGAAAGCCCAGTTGCGCCCCGAAAACAAGGCTTCTTCATGGTCGCAGTTGCACTGTCCGGGCCAACCAACAAAGGCATATGCGGAATGCCGCGCATCGCCTGGCGAATGAATTCGCCCATTAACGGAAGACGTAGCCTCTCCCCCGCCCTAGCCCCGCGTCGCGATGGCGTGCTTGCGCAGCTTGCGATACAGGGTATTGCGGCTGATGCCCAGCAGCTCGGCGGTGCGGGTCATGTGCCAGCGTTGGCTGTCCAGCGCGTTGAGCAGTGCCGTGCGCTCCGCGTCGTCCAGGGGGCTGGCGATGGGTTCGGGCAATGTGGAGGCGGGCACTCCGCGCAGCACGTCTCGGGGCAAGTCGTCCTGGCGAATGATGCCGTCCTCGCAGAGCGCTGCCAGGGTGCGCAGTACGTTGCGCATCTGCCGCACGTTGCCCGGCCAGTGGTAGTCGAGCAAGGTCTGACGTGCGTCCTCAGTGAGCACGACGCGAATGCCGCGCGCCTCTTCCGCCAGCAGGTAATGCAGCAGCTCCGGCTTGTCGCTGCGTTCACGCAAGGGCGGCAGGTCGAGAACCAGGCCGTTGAGGCGATAGAACAGGTCCTCGCGGAAACTGCCACTCTGCACCCGTGCCTCCAATTCGCGGTGAGTGGCGCTGATGATGCGCACGTCTACGGCCTGAGGCTCGCCGCCGATGGGCACCACCAGGCGCTCTTCCAGCACCCGCAGCAGACGGGTCTGCAGGGCCAGCGGCATGTCGCCGATCTCGTCGAGGAACAGGGTGCCGCCATCGGCCTGCTGCAGCTTGCCGCGCATGCCTTCCTTGCGCGCGCCGGTGAAGCTGCCGCCGCGATAGCCGAACAGTTCGCTCTCGATCAGGGTTTCCGGAATGGCCGCGCAGTTCAGCGCCACGAAGGGGCGTTCGGCACGGGAACTGGCCTGGTGCAGGGCTCGGGCGAAGGCTTCCTTACCGGAGCCGGTTTCGCCATTGATCAGCAGCGGCACATCGCGCTCGTAAACACGCAATGCACGGCGGAAGTCGTTCTGCAACGCCGCATCGCCCAGGCAAATGCCCGGCCGCGCCGGTTTCGGCAGCTCCAGCGGAACGGGTTGCGGAACACTGCGCGGCTGGCCGCGCAAGGCGGCAAACAGGGCGCGGCCATTGCGTGTACGCAGCGGCCAACTGGTGGCCGGCTGCGGTGTGGCGCGGCCGAGCAAGTCGTCGAGGCGGCAATCGAAAAAGGCTTCCACCGGCTGGCCGATCAGGCGCTCGCGCGGGGAGCCCAGCAGGTTGATCGCGCTCTGGTTCACCGCACTGATGCGCCCTTCCCCGTCAAAGGCCAGCAGGCCTTCGCTGAACAGGCCGATGTACTCGGCCTGCAAATGGAAGCGCAGCAACCATTCGCCTTCGAAGCGGCGCAGGAAGTAGCAGCTCTCGATCATCTTCGCCGAGAGGTTGACCAGGGCCATGGTGTGGAACTGGCTCTGGCGCGAGACATCGTGTCGCGCGGATGACACATCGAGCACCGCCATCAAGTCGCCCTGGGGGTCGAACACGGGGCTGGCGGAACAGGTAAGACCGGTATGGCGGCTGCGGAAATGCTCGTCCTGATGGATGGTCAGCGCCTGGCGTTCCACCACGCAGGTGCCGATGCCGTTGGTGCCTTCGCTGGCTTCACTCCAGTCGGCGCCGAGCCAGAGTCCGGCGCGCTCGAAGCTGGGCCGTTCGGCATGAGCGGTGACGCAGTTGAGGATCACCCCCCGGGCATCGGTGAGCAGCACCGCATGGCCGGCACCGGAGAGCTGCCGGTAGAGGTTGTTCATCTCGCCATTGGCCACCTCCAGCACCTGCTGCATGCGCTCGCGGCACTCCAGCATGCGCCCGTGCTCGAGCACCGTAGGCGCGACTGGCTGCGCCGGATCGAGGTGATAGTCCTCCAGGCAACGCAGCCAGGAGCGAGCGATCGAAGGGTCGGCGGCCGGCCCGCTGGCCTGCGCTTTCCCCTGTGCCAGGGTCATCACCTGCTGGGCGTGACGACTGAGAGGGTTGTGCATTGTTGTTTTTCTCCAGTGCGGGCTTCCCGGGAGGCAGCCCTGGCCGTGTAACGGCACCCGCGTCGACGCAGCATCCTCCAGCGTAGAAGCCATTGCAATGGCCCTCTGACCCGCTGGTCACCTGCTGTGCCAGATGCGTGACAAAGTGTCACTCTCAATTGTACCGGGCCTGCCACATCCGCTCCCTTGCGCATGTACCGACCTACACACAAACCGCTCTGGAACGGCATTTCCAGCACTCTGGCCCAGCCCTTGCTCCAGTAGAGACAAACGCCAACCGCGTCTTAGCCACTACAACAAGAGACAGGAGAAACACCATGCGTTACGCCCAACCCGGTACTCCCGGCGCTGTCGTTTCCTTCAAGTCCCGCTACGGCAACTTCATCGGTGGCGAGTTCGTCGCCCCGGTCAAAGGCCAGTACTTCACCAATACCTCGCCGGTGAATGGCCAGCCGATCGCCGAATTCCCT
Source organism: Pseudomonas sp. BN415 (assembly GCF_029871195.1). NCBI lineage: Bacteria > Pseudomonadati > Pseudomonadota > Gammaproteobacteria > Pseudomonadales > Pseudomonadaceae > Pseudomonas > Pseudomonas sp. BN415. The sequence continues at coordinate 33,054 of NZ_SSOK01000054.1, read as the reverse complement.
CGTTCCACTGCCGAAGACATCGAAAAAGCCCTGGACGCCGCCCACGCTGCCGCCGATGCCTGGGGTCGCACCTCCGTGCAGGACCGCTCGAACGTCCTGCTGAAGATCGCCGACCGCATCGAGCAGAACCTGGAAGTCCTGGCCGTGACCGAGACCTGGGACAACGGCAAACCGGTCCGTGAAACCCTGAACGCCGACATCCCGCTGGCGGTCGACCACTTCCGCTACTTCGCCGGCTGCATCCGCGCCCAGGAAGGCGGCGCCGCCGAGATCAACGAGAACACCGTCGCCTACCACATCCACGAACCGCTGGGCGTGGTCGGCCAGATCATCCCCTGGAACTTCCCGCTGCTGATGGCCGCCTGGAAGCTGGCCCCGGCGCTGGCCGCTGGCAACTGTGTGGTGCTCAAGCCCGCCGAGCAGACGCCACTGGGCATTTCCGTGCTGATGGAACTCATCGGTGACCTGCTGCCGCCCGGCGTGCTCAACGTGGTGCAAGGCTTCGGCAAGGAAGCAGGCGAAGCCCTGGCCACCAGCAAACGCATCGCCAAGATCGCCTTCACCGGTTCCACCCCGGTGGGTTCGCACATCCTCAAATGCGCGGCGGAGAACATCATCCCGTCCACCGTGGAGCTGGGCGGCAAGAGCCCCAACATCTACTTCGAAGACATCATGCAGGCCGAACCGGCCTTCATCGAGAAGGCGGCCGAAGGCCTGGTGCTGGCCTTCTTCAACCAGGGCGAGGTGTGCACCTGCCCGTCGCGCGCGCTGGTGCAGGAATCCATCTACCCGGCGTTCATGGCCGAGGTGATGAAGAAGGTCAACGCCATCAAGCGTGGAGACCCGCTGGACACCGACACCATGGTTGGCGCCCAAGCGTCCCAGCAACAGTTCGAGAAAATCCTTTCCTACCTCGACATCGCCCAGCAGGAGGGCGCGGAAGTACTCACCGGCGGCTCCGTGGAGAAGCTGGAAGGCAACCTGTCCACTGGCTACTACATCCAGCCGACGTTGCTGAAAGGCAACAACAAGATGCGTGTGTTCCAGGAGGAAATCTTCGGCCCAGTGGTAGGCGTCACCACCTTCAAGGACGAAGCCGAAGCCCTGGCGATTGCCAACGACACCGAGTTCGGCCTGGGCGCCGGTCTCTGGACCCGTGACATCAATCGTGCTTACCGCATGGGCCGCGGCATCAAGGCCGGCCGTGTATGGACCAACTGCTACCACCTGTACCCGGCCCACGCCGCGTTCGGTGGCTACAAGAAGTCCGGCGTCGGCCGTGAAACCCACAAGATGATGCTCGACCACTACCAGCAGACCAAGAACCTGCTGGTGAGCTACGACATCAACCCGCTGGGCTTCTTCTGATCTCCGGCACCCCATGAAAAAACGCGGCCTCGGCCGCGTTTTTTCTTTCCCATCCCGGTAGTTCGCATAGGGTGGGCTTCCCCAACCCTCAGCGCTCATCCCCGCGCCACTGTCTTGGGCTCACACCGAACCAGCGGCGGAAGGCACGGGAGAAGGCGCTGGTTTCGGAGTAACCGAGCAAAGGCGCCAGCTCGGAGATCGGCCGCTGGCGTTGACGCAAGTAATGCAGCGCCAGCTCGCGGCGAGTCTGCTCCACCAGTTGACTGAAGCTCAGCCCCTCTTCGCGCAGGCGCCGCTGCAAGCCCGCCGGAGTCAGTTCGAGGCGCTCGGCAATCTGCTCCAGGCTGGGCTCTCCCAGCGCCAGTGCCAGGCGAATCTGGGTACCCGCCTCCTCCAGCAGGTTCGGCCCCACGCCCTGCTCACCCAGCCTGCGGATCACATCCTGGAACAGGAACAGCAGGTTGGGATCGCGCTCGGGCATGAGCTTGCCCTGCACATCACCCTTGGGCACCAGTAGGAAGTTGCAGGGCCGGCCGAACTGCACCGGCGCACCGAAAGCCTGGCGGTGTTCCTGCCAGCCCTCCGGCCGGGCATGCTCGAAGGCCACGGCGCGCGGCGCCCAGTCGCGGCCCAGTGCATGGCGGACCAGGTTGAGCGCCATGCCCATGGTCAGCTCGGCATCCTGGCGGCGATCGAGAATCGCGCCATGGCGCACCTGGTAATCGAAGCGATAGCACTCGCCGCAATCCACCAGGCGGATCAGGGTGCTGTGCTGGTGATAGGGGAAGGCAGCGGCAAAGTTCTTCAGCGCCTCTTCCAGGGTGTTCGAGAACAGCCCGACATAGCCCAGCAAACCCAGGTCGCGGGGCTGGAACTGCTGGCCATAACGCAGCCCGAAGTTGTCGCAGCCGGACTGTCGCGCAGCCACTTCCAGCACCTGGCAGTAATTGGTCAGTGCCAGGCTGAGGGTCGGGTGCAACAGTTGTTCAGGGTCGATGCCGGCACGGCCGAAGATACGGTCCAGATCACCGCCCTGCCCGGTGATGAAGCGGTCGAGACCGCTGGCGGCAGCCGAAAGCACACCGACGTTGCTCGCGGCGGGTGCCTGCAGGCTGGCACTGGAAAACAGGGATGGATTCATCACGGTCCACCGATTCTTTTTTGAACGGACAAACAAGCAAAACCCATGCCCTTGCCATTACCCCAATGCAGGCCCTCCCAGGCGGCCTTCGCGAGCCATTTCCGGGCATCTGGCAGCTGATCGCCCCGTGTCGGGGCACAGTTTCTGGGGCGATGGGTAACAGTGCTGCACGACTTGACCGCACAGGCGGTACACGGCCTTCCACGGTCAAGTCCTGGGCAGGGTCGCTGGATAAGATCGCGTCAGGTCATCCACCAACACCGCCCCCTGGGGCGAGGAGTCCCAATGAGCACAACACAACTAAAACCAACGCTCGGCACCTTGCACCTCTGGGGCATCGCCGTCGGCCTGGTGATCTCCGGCGAATACTTCGGCTGGAGCTACGGCTGGGGCGCGGCAGGCACCCTCGGGTTCCTGATCACCGCGCTGCTGGTGGCCACCATGTACACCTGCTTCATTTTCAGCTTCACCGAACTGACCACCGCCATTCCCCACGCCGGAGGTCCCTTTGCCTACAGCCGCCGCGCGTTCGGTGAGAAGGGTGGGCTGATCGCGGGCATCGCCACGCTGATCGAGTTCGTCTTCGCCCCGCCGGCCATCGCCATGGCCATCGGCGCCTACCTCAACGTGCAGTACCCCGGGCTCGACCCCAAGCACGCAGCCGTTGGGGCGTACCTCATCTTCATGACCCTGAACATCCTCGGCGTCAGCATCGCCGCCACGTTCGAACTGGTGGTCACCGTACTGGCCGTGGCCGAGCTGTTGGTGTTCATGGGCGTCGTCGCACCGGGCTTCAGCTTCAGCAACTTCGTGGTCAACGGTTGGGCGGGCACCAATGAGTTCGGCAGCCATGCCATCTCCGGCATCTTCGCGGCCATTCCCTTCGCCATCTGGTTCTTCCTCGCCATCGAGGGCGCAGCCATGGCGGCGGAGGAAGCCAAGGACCCGAAACGCACCATCCCGCGCGCCTATATCGCCGGCATCCTGACCCTGGTGTTCCTCGCCATCGGCGTGATGATCATGGCCGGCGGCGTAGGTGACTGGCGCGAGCTGTCGAACATCAACGATCCGCTGCCGCAGGCCATGAAGGCGGTGGTAGGCAATGACTCCACCTGGATGCACATGCTGGTGTGGATCGGCCTGTTCGGCCTGGTGGCCAGCTTCCACGGCATCATCCTTGGCTACTCGCGGCAGTTCTTCGCGCTGGCCCGTGCCGGCTACCTGCCGCGTGGCCTGGCCAAGCTGTCGCGCTTCCAGACGCCTCATCGCGCCATCCTCGCCGGCGGCGTGATCGGCATCGCCGCCATCTACAGCGACGGCCTGGTGAACCTGCAGGGCATGACCCTGACCGCAGCGATGATCACCATGAGCGTGTTCGGTGCCATCGTCATGTACATCATCAGCATGCTCAGCCTGTTCAAACTGCGCAGAACCGAGCCGCACCTGGAACGCACCTTCCGCGCCCCGGGCTACCCGGTGGTGCCGGCGATCGCCCTGGTGCTGGCGGTGGTTTGCCTGTTGGCGATGGCCTGGTTCAATACGCTGATCGGCGGCATCTTTCTTGCCTTCATGATTGTCGGGTACATCTACTTCCAGCTCACCGCGCATCATCGCGCCAGCGCACCGGCCGATGCCCTGCTGAACGGCGCCTGAGGCCTCCCCACCCCACTGCCAAGCGGTGGGGTGTTCGTAGCCCGGATGAAATCCGGGAGCGTTGAACTCCCCGGACTTCATCCGGGCTAACCTGATCGCCGATCCACGTTCACCAGAAGGACGGAGGCACAGATGGCCAGCTTTTCCCACAGCGTCGGCGGCGAGACCTGGCGTTTCGACAGCCTCAAGGAGGTGATGGCCAAGGCCAGCCCGGCGCGCTCCGGCGACTACCTGGCCGGGGTTGCCGCCACCAGCGATGGCGAACGTGTCGCCGCGCAGATGGCCCTGGCGGATATCCCCCTCAAGCATTTCCTCGACGAGGCGCTGATTCCCTACGAAGAAGACGAAGTCACCCGCCTGATCATCGACAGCCACGACCGTGCGGCCTTCGACCCGGTCAGCCACCTGACCGTGGGCGGCTTCCGTGACTGGCTGCTCAGCGAACACGCCGACGAAGCCAGCCTGCGCGCCCTGGCCAAGGGCCTGACGCCGGAAATGGCCGCTGCCGTATCGAAGATCATGCGCGTGCAGGACCTGGTGCTGGTGGCGCAGAAAATCCGCGTCATCACCCGTTTCCGCAACACCATGGGCCTGCGCGGCCGGCTCTCCACCCGCCTGCAGCCCAACCACCCCACGGACGAACCCGCCGGCATCGCCGCCAGCATCCTCGACGGCCTGCTCTACGGTAACGGGGATGCCATGCTCGGTATCAACCCGGCCACCGACAGCATTTCTTCGATCTGCGCCATGCTGGAAATGCTCGACGCCATCATCCAGCGCTACGAGATTCCCACCCAGGCCTGCGTGCTGACCCACGTCACCACCTCCATCGCCGCCATCGAACGCGGCGTGCCGCTGGACCTGGTGTTCCAGTCCATCGCCGGCACCGAAGCGGCCAATGCCAGTTTCGGCATCAGCCTGAAAATCCTTCAGGAAGGCTACGAGGCCGGCTTGTCGCAGAAGCGCGGTACCCTGGGAAACAACCTCATGTACTTCGAGACCGGCCAGGGCAGCGCGCTGTCGGCCAACGCCCACCACGGTGTCGACCAGCAGACGTGCGAAACCCGCGCCTACGCCGTGGCCCGGCACTTCAACCCTTTCCTGGTGAACACGGTGGTCGGCTTCATTGGCCCGGAGTACCTCTACAACGGCAAGCAGATCATCCGCGCCGGCCTGGAAGACCACTTCTGCGCCAAGCTGCTGGGCGTGCCCATGGGCTGCGACATCTGCTACACCAACCACGCCGAAGCCGACCAGGACGACATGGACACCCTGCTAACCCTGCTTGGCGTCGCCGGTATCAACTTCATCATGGGCATCCCCGGCTCCGACGACGTGATGCTCAACTACCAGACCACCTCCTTCCACGATGCCCTTTACGCCCGCCAGAGCCTGGGCCTGAAGCCGGCGCCCGAGTTCGAGCTCTGGCTGGAGCGCATGGGCATCCTGGTGCAGAACGACGGCCGGGTCGTGCTCGGCGACCAGCTTCCGCCGGCCTTCCGCCAGGCCATCGCACGACTGGCCTGAACCCGAGGAGAGACGGATGAAGACTCCACGCCCCACCTCCGGCCACACCGCCAACCCCTGGGAAGAACTGCGCCGCCTGACCCCGGCGCGCATCGCCCTGGGACGCGCCGGTATCAGCCTGCCCACCAATGCCCAGCTGAACTTCCAGTACGCCCACGCCCAGGCGCGGGACGCCGTGCACCTGCCGTTCGACCATGCAGGACTTGCCGCCTCGCTTGCCGAACGCGGCCGCGAAACGCTCCTGCTGCACAGCGCCGCGGCGGACCGCGACACCTACCTGCAGCGCCCGGACCTTGGCCGGCGCCTGGATGCCGCCTCGCGGGAAAAATTGCTGCAGCACGCCCAGGCCAATCCCGGAGGCTATGACCTCGCGGTGGTGGTGGCGGACGGCCTCTCCGCCCTGGCGGTACAACGCCATAGCCTGCCCTTCCTCGAACGCATGGAGGAGCAGGCCTCGGCCGAAGGCTGGTCGCTCTCGCCCGTCGTACTCGTGCAACAGGGCCGCGTGGCAGTGGCCGATGAAGTGGGCGAACTGCTGGGGGCGAAGATGGTGGTGATCCTCATTGGCGAGCGCCCCGGTCTCAGCTCACCGGACAGCCTCGGCCTGTACTTCACCTGGGCGCCACGGGTCGGCCTGACCGATGCCTACCGCAACTGCATCTCCAACGTGCGCCTGGAGGGCCTCAGCTACGGCATGGCCACCCACCGCCTGCTCTACCTGATGCGCGAGGCCTGCCGCCGCCAACTGTCCGGGGTGAACCTGAAGGACGAGGCCGAAGTACCCAGCCTTTCCGGCGAGCCGGACCGCGCCCTGGCCGGCAACTTCCTGCTGGCCACAGACCACCACTGAGCCCGCGCCTCCCCAGGGGTGCGGATCTACCAGTCAAACGCTTGCTTGGATTGCGCTTTCCACAAATTCTGGTGCAGCATCGACATCCTTGGCTGGCACAGCATCTGCATCGCCAATCACGTCCATCCACAGATACCGAGGCCCATCATGCGCATCGTCCAAGCCACCCTGGAGCACCTGGACCTGCTTTGTCCGCTGTTCGTGAAGTACCGTGAGTTCTATGGTGAGCTGCCGTTCCCGGAGTCCTCGAGAAAGTTCCTGGAGAAGCGCCTGAGCCGCAAGGAATCGGTGATCTATCTGGCCTTTCCGGATGACGATGACACTCGCCTGCTGGGCTTTTGCCAGCTCTACCCGAGCTTTTCCTCGCTGTCCCTGAAGCGCGTGTGGATCCTCAACGACATCTACGTCGCCGAAGACGCCCGCCGCCAACTGGTGGCCGACCGCCTGCTGCAGACCGCGAAGAAGATGGCGCGGGAAACCAACGCCGTGCGCATGCGCGTGTCCACCAGCGTGAGCAACGAGGTGGCGCACAAGGTGTACGAGTCCATCGGTTTCCACGAAGACGCCGAGTTCAAGAACTACATCCTGCCGATCAACAGCGACTGAACCGCCGTACGAGCCCGGCCAACGAGCCGGGCTCTTCCCCGCTAGCCCAGCCCCATCCAGAGCCCCAGCAATACCGGGAGCCCGACCAGCACTGCCAGCGCCACACGCCGCGTACGGTTGAACCGGGGCGCTGGTTTGTGCCTGAGCGACTGATCCAGCAGACGTTCCAGGGCCAACTGGAACTCCGACAACGCCTCGAAGCGGGCCCGTGGCTGCGGTGCCAGAGCCTTGGCCAGCACGCCATCCCAACCGGCGGGAATCCCTCGCACGCGGCCCGCCAGGGGCACATAGCGGCTGGCCTGCCCCCCTTCGGGCCGCGTCGCCTCTGGCCATTGTCCACTGAGCAGCCAATAGGCCAGCGCCGCCAGGGCGAACTGGTCTGCGCTACCGTCCAGGGCGCGACCATGGCGCAGCTCCGGTGCCAGAGGCACGGCCTGCGGCGGTACGGGCTGCCGGGCGACGCCAGGAAGGATGGCTGCGAACTCCGGCAACAGCAGCAACCGACCCTGTTCATCCAGCAGTATTTGCCGGGGATTCAGCCAGAGTCCCTGCATGCCGCGACGCTGTAGCGAGCGAACCGCCTCGATCAGTTGCACCACAATGGCCAGGGTGGATTTCGCATCCAGGGGCGTGCGGCCCTCTCGCCTGCGCGCCAGACTCTGCGCGCCAGCCGGCGGCAGGGCGAACAGCAGGAAGGCATGCTGACGCCCCTGACGCGGTGACAGCACCTGAGGCAAGGTCGCCACCGGGCTGCGACGCAGCACCCACTCGCGCTGCCAGAAGGCTTCGTCGGCATCCTCGTCGGCCAACCAGAGCAATGCCTCGCGACCGTCCTCTTCTGCGCGAAACAGACGTCCCGGCGGGCCATAGTCGCAATGTGCGAGCAAGGTCCAGCCATCCAACTCCATCCCGGGCGCCGCAGTTTCCAATCGCGGCCACTGCATGCTCGACGCCACGGGCGGCAGACTGTGCGGCTCCCCCGGCAGGACCAGGGCGGCAGCGCCAGGGGCACTGAGAAGTGGCTCCAGAAGGTCACCCAGGTGGCCGGGTTGCAAGCTGTTGCAGGCTTCCCTCAAGGCGCGCAGATCAGCGACCTCCAACAGCGGCTGGGGAGCCAGCAGCAGGGGCTGATTCGGGGTCAGCGGCAGACTGTGTTGAATCACCGCCAGCTCCGCCTGATCCCCCAAGGGGTTATCCCGCCCGACCAGGCCCTGAGTCAGATCGCCCCGAAAGTGCACCAGGCCGACGGCCCCTGCCTGCAGAAAATGCGCCTCGCCGTCCTGCACCAGCAGCAGGCCGGCACTCAATTCCGGGACACGCTCACCGGCCTGGCGCCGACGAAAGAGCTGGAGGTTGAGCGCCGCCAGCACCTGCCGTGCCGCCTGCGTCTCGCTCCACCCCTCGGGGGTGCACGCATAGTCGGCGAACAAAGCGTCGAGGTATTGACCGAGCAACTGCACCACGCCGGTGCACGAACGTCCCCAGAGCAGGGCCACCAGCAACAGAGGCGGACGCCCCTGGCGTCCAGCCACCCTGGTCGCACGGGCGCGGGCCGCCTGGTTAGGCAGGTCCAGACCGTGCCCCTGGGCCAGACTCACGGCGGGGTGTTCCAAAAGCTGCAAAGGCATCGGCAGGCATCCTGATCCGGGAAAACAATCGAAACAGTTGCAGCCTTTATGCCGTTCACCATTCGGCTAACAGCTCATCGTGGCCAAGGGACTTCCCCCTATAATGCGTCAATCACTGCCCCAACCCGCCGCAGTCCTTCACAAGGCGTCTCATGGATTTCAACCCGATCGACCTCATTCTCCACCTGGACCAATACCTCAACCTGCTGGTCACCAACTACGGAACCTGGATCTACGCCATCCTCTTCCTAGTCATCTTCTGTGAGACGGGTCTGGTGGTAACGCCCTTCCTGCCCGGCGACTCCCTGCTCTTCATCGCAGGCGCCGTGTGCGCCACCGGCGGCATGGACCCCTGGCTGCTCGGCGGCTTGCTGATGATCGCGGCCATCAGCGGCGACAGTACCAACTACCTGATCGGGCGCACCGCGGGAGAGCGGCTGTTCAGCAACCCGGACTCGAAGATCTTCCGCCGCGACTACCTGCAGCGCACCCATGACTTCTATGATCGCCACGGCGGCAAGACGGTGACCCTGGCGCGCTTCCTGCCCATCGTGCGGACCTTCGCGCCTTTCGTCGCTGGCGTGGGCCGCATGCCCTATCCGCGCTTCCTCGCCTTCAGCGTGCTGGGCACCCTCCTCTGGGTGGGCGGCCTGGTGACCCTCGGCTTCTTCTTCGGCAACGTGCCCTTCATCAAGCAGAACCTGTCGCTGATGATCGTCTTCATCATCGGCCTGTCCCTGCTGCCGATGCTGATCGGCTTCGCCCGGGGCCACTTTCGCTCCGCCGGCAAGAGCGCCAGGCAATCAAGCTGACCTGCGCACCATGTGGTCCTATCGCAGCTGGCGCCGTCGGCGCATCCTGAGCCGTAACCCGGTCGCCCCGCAGCAGTGGACGACCGTACGCCAGCGCCTGCCGATCCTCGACGGCCTGGGCGATGCCGAAGACCAGCGCCTGCGCGAACGCAGCGTGCTCTTCCTGCACGAGAAGCACATCAGCACCCTGCCCGGCGTACAACTCTCCCACGAAGACCGCCTGACCCTCGCCGCCCTGGCCCAACTGCCCCTGCTGCACCTGCCGGACCTCAACTGGTACCAGGGCTTCCACGAACTGGTGCTCTACCCCGACGACTTCGTCAGTCCTCAGCGCCACCGTGACGCAGCCGGCGTTGAGCACGAATACGAGGACGAACGCAGCGGCGAATCCTGGCAGTTCGGCCCGGTCATCCTCGCCTGGCCCGGCGTACAGGCCAGCGGAGGCTGGGATGGCTACAACCTGGTAATCCACGAGCTGGCGCACAAGCTCGACATGCTCAATGGCAGTCCCAACGGCCTGCCGCCGCTGCACCGCGACATGCGCCAATCCGACTGGTCCCTGGCCATGCAGACCGCCTACGACGCACTGAACGCCCAACTCGACCGCGACCCCGACGCCGAAACGCCGATCGACCCCTATGCAGCCGAAGACCCGGCGGAATTCTTCGCCGTCACCAGCGAGTACTTCTTCACCGCGCCAGACCTTCTCGACCAGGCCTTCCCGGCCGTCTACCGCCAGCTCCAGGCCTTCTACCGCCAGGACCCGTTGAGCCGCTTGAAACGGTTGCAAGACGGCCATCCGGACTATCGCGACGCGACCAATGGATAAGCAGAACGGCGTGGCATCGGCCTGGGAATATGCCTATAATCGCGCCCACTTTTTTGGCCCACCCCCAGGGAGTTGACCATGAGCTACAGCAAGATCCCGGCCGGTAAAGACCTGCCGAACGACATCTACGTCGCGATCGAGATTCCGGCCAACCACGCGCCGATCAAATACGAAATCGACAAAGACAGCGACTGCCTGTTCGTCGACCGTTTCATGGCCACCCCGATGTTCTATCCGGCCAACTACGGCTACATCCCGAACACCCTGGCTGACGACGGCGATCCCCTGGACGTGCTGGTCGTCACCCCTTACCCGGTTGCTCCGGGCGCCGTGATCCGCGCCCGCCCGGTCGGCGTGCTGCACATGACCGACGAAGCCGGTGGCGACGCCAAACTGATCGCCGTTCCCCACGACAAACTGAGCGTCCTCTACAAGGACGTGAAGGAATACACCGACCTGCCGGCCCTGCTGCTGGAGCAGATCAAGCACTTCTTCGAGAACTACAAGGACCTCGAAAAAGGCAAGTGGGTGAAAGTAGAAGGCTGGGGCAACGCTGACGCTGCCCGCGCTGAAATCACTAAAGCGGTTGCGGCCTACCAAAAGTAAGCCCTGACCACTCATGAAAAGCCGGCCACAAGCCGGCTTTTTTATTGTCCGCCGTTTACCTCTAAAATCCAGACAACCTAGACACCATGGGCCTTTCAGCCTATTTTCAGTCCATCGACCTCTACTCAAAATGACCGCGATCCGGCCAAATTAGCTGGCTCGCGTCCGAGAACATGCAATGCGTTCAACCAGCGCCGGTCAGCTGGTTCACAGCGATAGCCGCTAGAGGTGTGCGATGGCCAGCCCCATTCAAAGCGCTAAACCCTGGACCGGAGGGTATTTTGACCGTATGGGGTGTCGCTGGGCCTTATGGTTGCTGCAGTGCCTGCTCCTGATGTCGGCCGGACAGCCCGTTAGCGTGGGTGCCCAACAGTCATCCGATCCGAGTACACGCGCTGGCATGCTCATCTGGCCCGAGCCCAGACCGGTTGAGGATGTCCGCTTCGTTGATGGTGAGGGGAAGCCTCGCAGCCTGGCCGATTTCCGAGGAAAGGTAGTGTTGCTCAACCTTTGGGCGACGTGGTGCGCGCCGTGTCGCCAGGAGATGCCGACCTTGGATCGCCTCCAGGCAAAACTCGGCGGCAATGATTTTCAGGTCGTGGCGCTCTCGCTCGACCAAGACGGCGTGCTGGTGGTACGGGACTTCTACCGGGAGATCGGTATTCAGCATCTCCAGATTTTCGTCGATGAACAGATGCAGGCCATTCAAAGCCTCAGCGCCTTCGGTTTACCGGTCACCCTGCTGCTGGACCGCGAGGGGCGGGAAATCAGCCGCAAAGCAGGTGAGGCCGAGTGGGACCGCCCGGAGGTCATTGAGTATGTCCAGAGCGTAATAGCTTCCACTCCGAGCGTCCGTGATGAACCTTAGCGACATCGGCATCCTGAGCGCGTTTGCGGCGGGCATGATCTCATTCTTGTCGCCCTGCGTGCTGCCCTTGGTCCCCGGGTACATATCCTTCATCGCCGGCCGCTCGGTGGACGAACTGCAGGTGCTGGAAAGCCGCCGGGAAAGGCTGGCGGTGATCGGCATGAGCCTGAGCTTCGTGCTGGGTTTTTCCACCATTTTCATCGCGCTGGGGGCTAGCGCTACCGCCATCAGCCGGCTGCTGATCGCCTATCGACAGGAGACCAACCTGATTGGCGGCGTCATTGTGATTGTCTTCGGCCTGTTCATCACCGGACTGATCAACCCCCGCTGGCTAAACAGAGATGTGCGCTTTGTCCATCAACTCCATTCCAGTGGCGGCCCGCTGGCGGCCTACGTCCTGGGCATGGCGTTCGCCTTTGGCTGGACACCCTGCATTGGTCCAATCCTGGGCAGCATCCTGACACTGAGCGCCTCCACCGGCCGAACTGGCGCCAGTGGTGTTGCACTGCTTTCGATTTACTCGCTCGGCCTGGGGCTCCCATTCCTGCTGACGGCCTGGTTCACCAACCAGTTTCTGGCCCACCTCAAACGTCTGCGGCGTTGGAGTCGAGTCATCCACATCGGCGCGGGCGCCATCCTGATCCTCATGGGGGTCGCCATGGTCACCGGTCAATTGACTGATCTCGCCTGGTGGTTGCTGGAGGTGTTCCCCATCCTCGGCAGGATCGGCTAGCCAGCACTACTCCCCAAGCAATAGACCGCCTTCGATCACTCAGTACCGAGTCGGGTCGTGAGCATTGACGGCGATCAAGAAACTGCTTCGCGATTGGCGCTTAGCTTGAGTAGAGACATAGGCCCGTCTGGCTCACGTACCCCGCCCCTGGTTGGAGCGCATTCACCATGATGAACGCTAAGCGGTTTACTTCTCTGGCCTTGGGTATATCCCTGGTCGCCCATCTGGGGCTGGCCATGGCAAACCCGACTGGCAACGTCTACACGGCCAACGAACGGGCGTCCTCCATCAGCCAGGTGCGGGTCTTCGACCTCGAACAGCGGATCGAGCTCCCCGGCATTCCAACTGGACGCTACGCCCATGGGCTACATTTGAGCCCGAATGACCACACGCTCTATGTAGCCAATATGAAGAGCAACAGCGTATCGGTGATCGACGTCGCCACGCTCAAGGAAACTGCACAAATTCCAGTGGGTCAGAACCCGGTCCAAATCGGTTCTACCCCCGATGGCCGCCTCGCGTTCGTGTCGCTCAGTGCCGCGAATCAGCTTGGCTTCATCGATACAACCGAACGCAAGGTGATCGGCAAGGTCGATGTAGGCCGCACACCGATCCAGATGATGGCCACCGTTGACGGTCGCGAGGTCTATGTGGCTAACCAGGGCAGTAGCCAAGACCCGGACGATAGCGTCTCCATCGTCGATCCCCTGACGCGCAGTAGCATTGGCACCGTGACCACTGGCAAGGGGGCCCATGGCGTGGCCATCAGCACCGATGGAGCTTATGTGTTTGTCAGCAATATCGAAGCAGGCACCGTATCTGTGATCGATACGAATAGCCGCAAGGTCGTTGACACACACAAGGTCGGCGCCGGGCCAAACGGAATCAGCTTCAAGCCGTCGAGCGCCCAATAGCCCATCGATGGGCCACGGCTACCCGTGCAAGAGACTGGATAAGCGCATTCACATCGGCGTGGGCATTTGATTGCGTCGCCACGCCAATACCAGGCCGTCAGGCTTAGAGCAGGGATAAGGAGAAGATGATGTCCAACGTCCGTAATGTACTGATCGGTTTCTGTCTGGCTGCTGCCTCTGTGGGGGCCATGGCTCAAAACACCGATGAACACTCGGCACATCACCCGGCCGATGCTACGGAATCAGCGACCACCGAGAAGAAGCCTTCTCAGCAAATGGACAAAGAACAAATGGCGGCGATGGACCAGCACATGAAGGCCATGCAAACCATGCACGAAAAGATGGCGGCTGCAAAAACGCCGGAGGAGCGTCAGGCGCTAATGGCTGAGCATATGAAGCTGATGAAGGACGGCATGGCCATGATGAAGTCCATGGACGGCGGCATGTCGGGCATGGGCGGGATGCAAGGTGGTAAGGGCATGGACGGGGATATGGCCGCCCGCCAGCAGATGATGGAAAAGCGCATGGACATGATGGAGTCGATGATGCAGATGATGATGGACCGCATGCCCCCTGCACCGTCGAAGTAGTTCATCACTATTCCGAGGAGTCGTTATGAACCCTCACTTCGACGATCACGGCTCACCGCCCAGTTTCTGGCGTTCACGCTACGCAGTCGGTCTGGTGCTGATCGGAGGGATCGCTGTTTATTTCCTGCTCACCGAGCACCTTGCCCACGTAGTCGGGGCCTTGCCGTATCTGTTGTTGCTCGCATGCCCGCTGATGCATGTCTTCATGCATCGGGGGCATGGTGGACACCATCACCAGGCTCGGAACCAATCGGCCCCCTCCGGTAAGGCTGATATCCGTAAGCCAGGAGATCCATCATGAACCATGGTGAAGCCGCCTATGGCGTCTGGTCGCTGGTTTTCATCAACTCAGCGATCTTCATCCTGTTTGCCTTCAGCTTCTTCAAGCCGGCAACGGCCAGAGACTGGAGGAGCTTCGGCGCATTCTCGGCGTTCATCGTCGCCCTGTTTGTGGAAATGTACGGCTTCCCCCTGACGATTTATCTGATATCGGGTTGGCTGCAGTCCAAGTTCCCCAACCTTGATCTGCTTTCCCACGACGCTGGCCATCTGTGGTCGACGCTGCTCGGTGATAAGGGCAACCCACACTTGAGTGTCTTGCACATTGCCAGCTACCTGTTCCTGGGCATCGGCTTCTATCTGCTTTCCGCCGCCTGGAATGTGCTGTATCACGCGCAACGCCGACACTCCCTGGCAACTATAGGACCGTATGCCTGGATCAGACATCCACAGTACGTGGCCTTTGTGCTGATTCTCCTGGGCTTTCTGCTTCAGTGGCCGACACTCCTGACGCTGGCGATGTTCCCGGTGTTGTTGGTGATGTACGGGCGTTTGGCCGTTACCGAAGAGCGGGAGATGCGCAAGCAGTTCGGCGCTGCCTACGACACCTATGCCCGTGCAACGCCCAGGTTCATTCCTCAATTTCGGCGAACTCGCGCCAACCTTACAGGGCGGTAATTGTTGGTCCCCAGCGCACGGTCTAAACTGCCCGACATGAAACGCTACCTGCGGCTGTGCTTGGTCTTCCTGATCAGCTTCGCGCTTCCCCTCAGCGGGATGGCGGGCGTTCAGTCGCCGTCCGATCCGTGTCCTATGAAGACTGCCGCCCAGGCCAAGATGATGGGCACGGGGCCAGACTGCTGCCACGACATGGGAAGCGGCATTACCGACCATGGCAAACCCTGCAAGCCTGGACTGGAATGCAAGACTGCCAGCATCCTCCAGGTGCGGTGTGTAAAACCCGCAGCTGACCTGTCCTCCCCTGTCGCAACGTCCACTCTCAGCGAATTCCTACCCGAGCGAACCCCGTCCGGGGTGTGGCGACCACCCCGCGCCTGATTCCTGTTCCCCCTGACTGCCGCTCCGCTCATGCAGCGCGGCTGACCTGCGCGTGCCTCCAGATGTCGCGCAGTGGAATCTCACAGGAATCGTGACAATGAAGCGCACACTCGATTACACCGGCTGGCCGATCACAACCGCTCTGGTGGCGTTCGCCTGGGCCCTCCCAGGTCATGCCACCGATCTGACCCTCGACGAGGCCCTGCGCCTGGCGGAGGCCAACGCCCCCTCGCTGGTCGCCCAGGCAGCGAAATTCCAGGCTGCCAGCAGTGACGCCATTCCCGCCGGCGAACTGCCGGACCCGAAGTTGCTCCTTGGCGTGCAGAACTATCCCGTGGGTGGCCCCGACCGCTGGACCCTCGATCAGGACTTCATGACCATGCAGATGGTCGGGGTCATGCAGGAAATGCCTAACCGCGACAAGCGCCAGGCCCGTATCGAGGTCGCCAACGCGGCCATCGACCGCGTTGCAGCCGAGGGGCGCGTCGAGCGCCTGAGGGTTCGCCAGGCGACGGCTGAGGCGTGGATTGCACGCTACTCGGTGGAGCGCAAACAGGCGCTTTTTGAACAATTCTTTCGCGAGAATCGCCTGCTGGCCACCGCCGTGCGTGCGCAGATTGCGGGAGGGCAGGCGCAGGCGGCTGACGCAATCACTGCCAGGCAGGAAGCGGCCGAGCTCACGGAACGACAAGACGAACTGACCAGTCAGCACGCCCAGGCTCGTGCCGGCTTGCGTCGCTGGATAGGCTCCGCGGCCGATGCGCCCTTGATGGGGGACCTGCCGAGGTGGCCCATCGCAGCCCCCGACTTCACTCGCAAACTGCAACAACACCCCGAACTATCGGCCTTCACCCCAATTACCCGTGAGGCTGAAGCCAAGGTACGCGAGGCCGAGGCGGACAAGCAGTCCGACTGGAGCTGGGAGGTCGATTACCAGCGCCGAGGCCGCGAGTTCGGCGACATGGTGAGCGTCCAGTTCACTTTTGACTTGCCGTTATTCCCAGGCTCCCGGCAGAACCCCAAGATCGCTGCCCGCCGCGCGGAACTCAACCAGCTAGAGGCTGAGCGCGAAGCGCAGACCCGAGAACGTGCCGAGCAGTTGGAAGCGGAGCTGGCGGAGTACCAGCGTCTCGACCGGGCCGTCGTCCGCGGTCGAGATAGTCTGCTGCCACTGGCTCAGGAGAAGGTCGACCTCACCATGGCCAGCTACCGCGGCGGTACGCGCGACCTGTCTGCCGTCATCACGGCCCGTCGCGAGCTGATCGAGGCACGTCTGAAACAGATCGACGTTGAAGGCCAGCGCGCCCTCACCGGCGCCAAGCTCCACTTCACCTATGGGGAGAGCCATCCATGAGTGCACGACTCTGGAAAAGTGCGCTGCTGAGCGGCTTATCCATCGCCCTGGGGCTGGTGGGCGGCTACTGGTACGCCACCTCCCGCACCGAAGGTGTTTCCGGTGCGCCGACCGCGCTGGCTCCGACGATGCAGGATGGCCGCAAGGTGCTGTATTGGTACGATCCCATGTACCCGCAACAGAAGTTCGACAAGCCGGGCAAGTCGCCCTTCATGGAAATGGAACTGATCCCGCAGTACGCCGATGCCGCTGCGGAAACCGCTGCCATCCGCATCGATCCCAGCCTGACCCAGAACCTCGGGTTGCGATTGGCCGCAGTCACCCGTGGCCCACTGGCCAACAGCCTGAATGTGGTCGGCGTGCTTGCGTTCAACGAACGCGAGGTCGCGGTAGTCCAGGCCCGTGCAGACGGATTCGTCGAGCGGGTCTATGCCCGCGCCCCGGGCGATGTCCTCGCTACCAACGCCCCGCTGGTGGACCTGTTGATTCCGAGTTGGGCCGCCGCCCAGGAAGAATTCCTCGCGCTCAAACACAGCGATGATGCAGGGCTACTCGCTGCTGCACGCCAGCGCCTGCGCCTACTGGGCATGCCGACGGCGCTGATCAACCAGGTGGAACGCAGTGGTAAGGCACGAGCGGTCATCACCCTGAACAGCCCGATCGCTGGCGTCGTCCAGCAGTTGGAAGTGCGCACTGGCATGGCGGTGGCGGCCGGCACCACGCTGGTCCGGATCAACGGCCTCAACAGCGTCTGGCTCAGCCTGGCCGTTCCGGAAGCCGAGGCCGGGGCCATTGCCCAGGGGCAAGCGGTCGAAGCTCGCTTGCCGGCGTTTCCGGGAGAAGTGTTGGCGGGAACTCTCGATGCAATCCTGCCGGAAACCAATCAGGACAGCCGCACGCTGCGGATGCGTGTCGAACTACCCAATGCAGACGGCCGGCTGCGCCCCGGCATGACGGCCCAGGTTCGCCTGAACCGCTCGACCGACCAGAACGTCCTGTGGCTGCCCAGCGAAGCCATCATTCGCACCGGCCGCCGAGCCCTGGTGATGGTCGCCGAAGAGGGTGGCCGCTACCGGCCAGTGGAAATCCGACTCGGCCCGGAAAGCGCGGACCGGACCGTCGTCACCCAAGGACTGACGGAAGGCCAGCAGGTGGTCGCCTCCGGGCAGTTCCTGCTGGATTCCGAAGCCAGCCTGAAAGGCCTGATCGCCACTGCGACCGAGCGGCCTGCGGCCACCGCCGCGCCCGTGCTGCACGAGGCCGAAGCGCAGGTCATGGCGATCGACAATGCTGGGGTAACCCTGGCCCATGGGCCGTTCCGGACGCTGGGTATGCCGGGCATGACCATGACCTTCCGATTGGCCGATCCAGCGCTGATGGTCGGTATCAAGACCAGCGATAAGGTCCGCGTCGCAGTCCGCCAGACCGATAGCGGTCTGGTGATCGAACGGCTCGACAAACTGGGAGGCCAGCCATGATTGCCACGCTGATTCGCTGGTCGGTCGCCAACCGCTTCCTGGTCCTGCTGGTCACGCTGTTCGCCACCGCCTGGGGCATCTGGTCCGTGCAAAACACACCGATCGATGCATTGCCGGACCTTTCCGATGTTCAGGTGATCATCCGCACGCCCTACCCGGGTCAGGCCCCCCAGATCGTCGAGAACCAGGTCACCTATCCGCTGGCCACCGCCATGCTCTCGGTCCCGGGGGCCAAGACGGTGCGCGCCTACTCTTTTTTCGGTGACAGCTTCGTCTACGTGATCTTCGAGAACGGCACCGATCTTTATTGGGCACGATCACGGGTGCTCGAATACCTCAGCCAAGCCCAGGGCCGCCTGCCGGCTTCGGCAAAGCCCGTCCTCGGGCCCGACGCCACAGGGGTCGGCTGGATCTTCCAGTACACCTTGGTGGACCGCAGTGGCAGGCATGACCTAGCCCAACTGCGCGCCTTGCAGGACTGGTTCCTGAAATTCGAACTGAAGACCTTACCCAACGTCGCCGAGGTGGCGACTGTCGGCGGCATGGTCAAGCAATATCAGGTACTGCTCGATCCCCTCCGTCTGGCCAGCCAGGGACTCACCCAGGATGCGGTGATCGAGGCTATCGGCAAAGCCAACCAGGAAACCGGCGGCGCCGTGCTGACCATGGGCGAAGCCGAATACATGGTGCGCGCGACCGGCTACCTGAAAACCCTGGACGACTTTCGCGCCGTGCCGCTCAAACTCGGCGTCGATGGTGTGCCAGTCACCCTGGGGGACGTGGCGACCATCGGGCAAGGGCCGGAAATGCGTCGCGGCATCACCGAACTCGATGGCGAGGGCGAAACGGTCGGCGGCGTGGTCATCCTGCGCAGCGGCAAGAACGCCCGTGAGACCATCGCGGCCGTCAAGGCCAAGCTGGACGAGCTGCACCAGAGCCTGCCGCCAGGGGTTGAGATCGTTATCACCTATGACCGCAGCCAGCTGATCGATCGCGCCGTGGAAAACCTCAGCCACAAGTTGCTGGAAGAGTTCATCGTGGTTGCGTTGGTCTGCGCGGCATTCCTCTGGCACTTGCGCTCCTCGCTGGTCGCCATCATTTCCCTGCCGGTCGGGGTGCTAATCGCTTTCACCGTCATGCGCTATCAGGGGATCAACGCCAACATCATGTCCTTGGGAGGGATCGCCATCGCCATTGGCGCGATGGTGGATGCCGCCGTGGTGATGATCGAGAACGCCCACAAGAAGATCGAGGCGTGGCACACCGCTCACCCGGGCGAGGAACTGAAGGGTCCACAGCACTGGCACGTGATGACCGAAGCCGCTGCCGAAGTCGGGCCGGCGCTGTTCTTCTGCCTGCTCATCATTACTCTCTCCTTCATCCCGGTGTTCACCCTGGAAGCCCAGGAAGGCCGCCTTTTCGGCCCACTGGCCTTCACCAAAACCTACGCGATGGCCGCGGCCGCCGGCTTGTCGGTGACCGTGGTGCCGGTACTGATGGGCTATTGGATTCGCGGACGCATTCCCAGGGAGGACCAGAACCCGCTTAACCGCTGGCTGATCCGACTTTACCAGCCCGCCCTGGACTGGGTGCTGCACCACTCCAAGCTGACCATCGTGATGGCCTTGCTGATTTTCCTCAGCGCCTTGTGGCCGATCTCGCGGTTGGGCGGGGAGTTCCTGCCTCCGCTGGATGAGGGCGACCTGCTCTACATGCCATCGGCACTGCCCGGTTTGTCGGCGCAGAAGGCCAGCCAGCTGTTGCAGATCACCGACCGGTTGATCAAGACGGTACCGGAGGTCGAACGCGTCTTAGGCAAGGCGGGCCGCGCCGAGACGGCGACCGACCCGGCGCCTTTGGAAATGTTCGAGACCACCATCCAGTTCAAGCCACGCGAGCAATGGCGACCCGGCATGACCCCGGAAAAACTGGTGGAAGAACTGGACCGGGTGGTGAAGGTCCCGGGGCTGACGAATATCTGGATTCCCCCCATCCGCAACCGTATCGACATGCTCGCTACCGGGATCAAGAGCCCAATCGGGATCAAGATCGCTGGCCCGAACCTGGCGGACATTGATGCCGCCGCCCAGGCGGTCGAGCGCGTCGCCAAGACCGTACCCGGGGCCAGTTCGGCCCTCGCCGAACGCCTCACCGGCGGGCGATACCTCGATATCGATATCGATCGCCAGGCAGCGGCGCGCTACGGACTTAACATCGCCGACGTGCAATCAATCGTGGCCAGCGCCATCGGCGGCGAGAACATCGGCGAGACCATCGAGGGTCTCGCGCGCTTTCCGATCAGCGTGCGCTATCCCCGGGAGTGGCGTGATTCACCAGGTGCACTGGAGCAACTGCCGATCTACACGCCGCAAGGCAGCCAGATCACCCTAGGTACAGTGGCGCACATCCAGATCACCGATGGACCACCCATGCTCAAAAGCGAGAATGCTCGTCCCTCTGGCTGGGTCTACATCGACGTGCGCGGCCGCGACATCGCTTCGGTCGTCGCCGATCTGCGCCGGGTAGTCGCGGAGCGGGTCAAGCTGCAGCCGGGAATGAGCCTGGCCTACTCAGGCCAGTTCGAGTTCCTCGAACGGGCCAATGCCCGGCTCAAGCTGGTGCTACCAGCCACGTTGCTGATCATCTTCGTGCTGCTCTACCTGACCTTTGCTCGCTTCGACGAAGCCTTCCTGATCATGGCCACGCTGCCCTTCGCCCTCACCGGCGGGGTGTGGTTCCTCTACCTGCTCGGCTACAACCTGTCGGTGGCTACCGGCGTCGGCTTCATCGCCCTAGCCGGGGTCGCTGCTGAATTCGGAGTGATCATGCTGCTTTACTTGAAGAACGCCTGGGCCGAACGCGAGGATTCCAGTGAGGCCACGGAACAAGACCTGCTTGCGGCCGTTCGCGAAGGGGCTGTGCAGCGCGTTAGACCCAAGGCCATGACCGTGGCAGTGATCATCGCCGGTCTGCTGCCGATTCTCCTGGGCAGTGGTACCGGCAGCGAGATCATGAGTCGTATTGCCGCGCCGATGGTCGGCGGTATGGTCACTGCGCCCTTGCTGTCGCTGTTCGTGTTGCCCGCGGCATACCGCCTGATGCGTCGGCGGCAACTGTCACGCCGGCCAGCCGGCCAGTCAGATGTTGCGGCCAGTTCTTGAGCACGTAGTAGCTACTGCTTGTCAAGACGGCCTGCAGTGGCTGTTCAACCCAGAAAAAAGCCTGGCCAGCCGGATGGCTGGCCAGGCAGGTCGTGCAGACCGAGGTTAATTACCGGGATATTCGGCAATCACCTGGTCGGTACCGGTTTGAGTCAGACCTATGACCTGGTAGGCGTCCTGCTTTCCGCCAACCGCCATCCCGGGCGAACCGGCCGGCATTCCGGGAACGGCAATGCCCCGCAGATCGGAGCGTTTGCTGAGTTCGACGACTTGAGCGGCCGGGACATGCCCTTCGATGAATTTGCCGTCAATCTCGGCGGTATGGCAGGACGCTAAGCGAGGGGCGACCCCCAAACGCTGCTTGATCGAGGTCATATCCGCCTCGACATGATCGATGACCTTGAAGCCATTGGCTTCCAGATGCTCAACCCATTTCATGCAGCAACCGCAACTGGCGCTGCGGTGGACATCAACCGTCAGCGCTTCTGCTGCCTGGGCAGCGGAAACCAGGAAAAGCGAGGCGAGCGCGACAAGTCGCACTGCTCGATGAGACTTAGCTTTCATGGACATGCTCTTTGCCATCGGCGTGAGTGTGCTTCTTCGGAGCCGGTGTGCTGTCATCCTGAGCCTGTTCGGCCTCGTGATGGGAGGCCTTGCCTTCCTCGCCGGCATGGTGATCTTGACCGGCGTGTCCGGCGCCATGGTGATCATCGCCTGCCTGGTTGGCATGGTGATCTTCACCAGCGCTGTCATGATGACTGCCACTCGCGGAGACATTGTCACCGTGCTGGCCTTCGTGGTTATGCATCTTGGATTCGCCGCCACCGTGCTGGTGACCACCGCTGCTGGCGACCAAGGCTCGATACTGCTCAGCGTCCAGTGATGGCAGCTGCTGCAGGAAAGCGACCATGCCCCAGATGTACTGGTCACCCATGCTCTTGCCCCACGCCGGCATCCCGGTGGCCTTGATGCCGTGCTTGATGATCCAGAACGCGTTGGCCGGATTACCATCCACACCTACCTTGGCCAGATTCGGCGGTGCTGGATAGAGACTCTGGCTCAGCTCGGTCTGAGCCACGCCGGGAGCGAGGTGACAGCCGATGCACATGGAGTTGTAGTTGCCGGCGCCGGCGCGAATCAGCGCTTCATCCTTCAGGTTCGGCACTTCGAGATCCCGTGCACGCACAGCAATCGAGCGTTCCCGGGCCATCGTCAGAAATGCGTGAACCGGTGCCCAGTGCGGGTCGTCAGCGCCTACATTAAAGAGGCCCACATAAGCAGCCCCCATGATGCCGGCTACAGCTGCGGTGCTCGCAATGGCTAAAGTCTTAATTGTTCTTTTCATGTTCGGGGTCTCAGAACCAGAAGCGTATACCGGCGACGAAGCGGGCTTCGTCGTTGTCCTCACCTTCCTCACGGGCGAAGTCGGCGGTGTTGCCGTAATTGCGGTTCCAGGTCACGCCGATGTAGGGCGCGAACTCGCGGACGATCTCGTAGCGCAGGCGCAGGCCCACTTCGGTGTTGCCCAGCCCGGAACCGACGCCGCGCTCGTGGTCATTGCGGCCATAGAAGTTCACTTCTGCCGTGGGCTGCAGGATTAACTTGTTGGTCAGCAGGATGTCGTAGTCGCCTTCCAGTCGCAGGGCGCTCTGGCCGTTCTCGCCAAGGAAGGCCGTGGCCTCGGTCTCCAGGCCGTACAAGGGCATACCTTGAGCGCCAAAGGCCGCCCAAGTCTGCGGCGAGCCGGGCTTGAAGTCCTGGCGCACGCCGGCGACCAGCTCCCACCAGGGGCTGATGGCGCGGCCATAGAGCGCCTGCACTTCGGCTTCCTCGGTCTTGCCGTTGGCGCGTTCGCCTTCCGAGCGGAACCAGAAACGATTGACGTCGCGGCCTATCCAGCCCGAAGCATCCCAGCTCAGCACGCTGGCGTCGTCGGCGTCCTGGTACTCCAACTGGTCCATCAGGAACAGGCTGTTGATGCCGCCGGTGTGCATGTGGTGGGGCGGCAGCTGCGGGAAGGCGGCGGCGCGGTCGGCCTCGGTCGGCACCGGGATGGGCGTGCGGCTGCCGTAGCCGGTGGATTGGGCCGGCGATTGCTGCTGGTGGTCCATGCTGCCGTGATCCATCTGGCTGTGATCCATGGCGCCATGGTCCATCTTGCTGTGATCCATGTTCTGCATCTGGCTGTGATTCATCTGCCCATGATTCATCTGCCCGTGGTCCATCTGACCATGGTTCATTGGCTGTGCCTCGGCGGCCCAGGCAGCGGGAGCCAGCAGGGCAAAGGCCAGGGTGGCAGCGGTAAGGGGCTGCACAGACTTGCTCATCGGTCTCTCCTTATTCGTCGACACGGACTTCGCGGAACATGCCCATGTCCATGTGGAAGAGCAGGTGGCAGTGATAGGCCCAACGGCCCAGAGCATCGGCGGTGACGCGGTAGCTGCGGCGGGTGCCCGGCGGCATGTCGATGGTGTGTTTGCGCACCAGGAAGTTGCCGTGCTCGTCCTCCAGGTCGCTCCACATGCCGTGGAGGTGGATGGGGTGGGTCATCATGGTGTCGTTGACCAGGGTGATGCGCAGGCGCTCGCCGTACTTGAGCAGCAGCGGTTCGGCATCGGCGAAGGGGATGCCGTCGAAGGACCAGGAGAAGCGCTCCATGTGCCCGGTGAGGTGCAACTCGATGGTACGGCCGGGCTCGCGGCCATCCGGATCAGGGAAGGTGCTGCGCAGGTCGGCGTAGGTCAGCACGCGGCGGCCATTGTCGCGCAGGCCGATGCCGGGGTCCGCCAGCTTGGGCGCAGGCGTCATGGTCTGCATATCTACCAACGGGTTGTCGGTTTCCGATGCCGGATGGGTCTGCATCTGGCCGCCCATGTCGGCCATCTTGGAGTGGTCCATGCCCGTCATCTTGGAATGATCCATGCCCGCCATCTGCGAATGATCCATTCCCGCCATGTCGCCGTGCCCCATGGAGCCGTGGTCCATGCCCATGTCGGCCATGCTGATCAGCGGACGCGGGTCAGGCTGCGGTACCGGCGCGCTCAGGCCTTCGCGCACGGCCAGGGTGCCGCGGGCGTAGCCGGAGCGGTCCATGGACTGGGCGAAGATCGTATAGGCCTCGTCGCTGGCGGGTTCCACCAGCACGTCATAGGTTTCCGCCACGGCAATGCGGAACTCATCGACGCTCACCGGTTCTACCGGCTGGCCGTCGGCGGCGATCACGGTCATTTTCAGGCCGGGGATGCGCACGTCGAAGTAGGTCATGGCCGAGCCGTTGATGAAACGCAGGCGGATCTTTTCGCCCGGCTGGAACAGCCCGGTCCAGTTGCCATTCGGCGCCTGGCCGTTGAGCAAGTAGGTGTAGGTGGCGCCACTGACGTCCGCGAGGTCGGTGGGGCTCATCTTCATTTCCGCCCACATCGTGCGGTCGGCCATGGCGGCCGACCAGCCCTGCTCGCTGACGTCGTTGATGAAGTCGCCGACAGTACGTCTGTGCTGGTTGAAGTAGTCCGACTGCTTCTTCAGCTTGGCCATCACGCGGGCCGGGTCTTCGTCGGTCCAGTCGCTCAGCATCACCACGTAGTCGCGTTGGTACTGATAGGGCTCCGGCTCCTTCGGGTCGATCACGATGGGGCCGTATACGCCCACCTGCTCCTGCAGGCCGGAGTGGCTGTGGTACCAGTAGGTGCCGTGCTGCTTCACCTGGAAGCGGTATTCGTACATGCCATCCGGTGCGATGCCGGCAAAGCTGAAGCCCGGCACGCCATCCATATTGGCCGGCAGGATCATGCCGTGCCAGTGGATGGAGGTGTCTTCCCTGAGGCGATTGCGCACCCGCAGGGTGACGGTGTCGCCTTCACGCCAACGCAGAATTGGCCCCGGAATGGTGCCATTGATCGCCATGGCCATCCGCGCGGAGCCTGTGATGTTCACCGGGGTTTCCCCAATGTACAGGTCGAATTCGGTGCCGCTCAGCACGGTGGGCTGACCAGGGCTGGTCACCGCCCAAACAGGAGTGCGCCAAAGGCCCAGTCCGCCCAGAATGCCGCCAGCGGCCAGGCCCTTGACGAAGGTTCGCCTTGAGGTTTTGCAATGCATGCCGTGTATGTCCAATGAGTCAATGGAGCCAGCGCTGAACGACCAACGCGAAGAAGCTGCCACACCGGGTGATTCCTGCACCCTAGTAGGCCTGCTCGCGGTCGCTTTCCATTTGGCGCGCGGCCGCAAGCAAACAAGCTGCCATATCCCAACCTTTCAGATGATTACATTTCTGTAAGGTTGGCCAACGCTCCAGCCTCAGCAGTTGGCATGTTCGGCGGATTTTTCCTTTTCAGCGACCGAGGACTCGGCCTTCTGCTGCCCCTGGCGGTAGGCTTCCATCGAGGCTTGGGCCAGTTTGTCGGCACGGGCCATGGTCCGATCGCCACCGCCGGCGGCCATGGCGAAAGACGAGGCAGTCAGAGCGGCAACAACGATCAGGGCTTTCATCGATTTCATACGGGTTTCCTCGACTAGGGACGCGGTAGCCCGGCAGGTGCGGGCTGAGTGTCAGACTCGATGCCACACTAGCCACCCCGTGCTGTCAGTAACCTGAGCTGAACATTACAGTTTTGTAAGGTTGGCATTTCCTCCTTGTGGAGCCTTCGGCTCGATCTGTAGTGTCCTCGACATGCCGGGCAAGACCGGCCGTCGCCGCTTCAGACCGACGTGCCAGGCTCATCGGTCGCTGCGTGCCTGACAGCAACGAATACCCGGCAGAACTCCGACCAACACCATGAGAGAAAGCCTTATGTCGACCAAAACCACTGCCGCCACTGGCGCTGCACTGGCCCTTGCTGCGGCCAGCCTGTTCGCGGCCCTGCCTGTACAAGCGGCTCAAGATGCCAAAACCGCTGACGTGAAGTGCTTCGGGGTGAATGCCTGCAAAGGCCAGAACGATTGCATGACCGCCAAGAACTCCTGCCAGGGGCAAGGCGCCTGCAAAGGCCAGGGCTTCAAGTTGATGCCCAAGGCCAAATGCGATGAGGCTGGCGGCCGGACCAGCGAGTGATGTCTTGCCGTGGGGAGTGCTTGTCACTCCCCCTTGGGAGCCCAGGATGAACGATCACAGCATTCTCGGATTTGGCTTGGGGCTCCGCAGTGAGTATCACCACCAAATACTGGAGCAAGCCCCTGCCATCGACTGGTTCGAGATCATCTCGGAAAACTACCTGGTTGAAGGCGGTAAGGCGCTCTATTTCCTGGATGCCATCAAGGAGCGCTACCCGTTGGTTATGCACGGCGTATCGCTGTCGATCGGTGGGCCACACGCCCTTGACCATGACTACCTTCTCCAGCTGAAAAGGCTCGCCGAGCGGGTGCAGCCTCAGTGGATTTCCGATCATTTGTGCTGGAGTCGTGGCAGTGCTCACCACCTGCACGATTTGCTGCCGCTACCGTTCACCCAGGAAAGCCTGGAACAGGTGGCTGCCCGGGTCCGTCTGGTACAAGACGTCATTGAACGACCGCTGGTGTTGGAAAATGTGTCCGCCTACGTCCAGTGGGCCGGGTCGACCATGAGTGAAGCGACCTTCCTCCGCGAGCTGAGCGAGCTGACCGGTTGTGAGCTGCTCCTGGACGTCAACAATGTCTACGTGAGCGCCCGTAACCAGGGCTTTGATGCTTGGCAGTTCATCCAGGAACTGCCTCAGGAACGCATCCGCCAGATCCATCTGGCCGGCCACAGCGACTATGGCCATTACCTGATCGATACCCACGACCAGCCGATTGCCGATCCGGTGTGGGACCTCTACGCCCGGACGATCCAGCACTTGGGGCCACGGGCGACGCTGGTCGAGCGCGACGACCTCTTCCCCCCATTGCCTGAACTGTTGGCCGAACTGGCGAAGGCCCGGGCGCTCATGGCCCGCCAGTTGGAGGCTGCAGCATGCGCCTGATTGCCTTGCAGCAGGCCTTTGAACGCTACCTGCAGGGAGGTGACAGTACCGCCCCCACTGAGCTATTGCAGCACCTGCGGGGAAGCAAGGCGCTCTCAGCCGAGGATGGCTTGCAGGTCTATCACCATGCTTACCGAGCCCGATTGTTGTCCGTGCTGCGCGAAGACTTTCCGGCCATTTACTACTGGCTGGGCACCGAGGCTTTCGACCAACTGGCCCAGGCCTACCTTGCGGCGTGGCCTCCCCGGCATTTCAGTCTGCGCTGGCTGGGAGAGAAACTTCCCGAGTTCATCAGCGAATTCCTCGACGAACCCCAGGCCTCCCAGTTACGGGAACTGGCGGCGCTGGAATGGGCCTTCACGCTGGCCTTCGATGCAGCCGACGAAGTGTCCCTGTCGCTCCAGGATATTGCCGCGTTCGGCCCGCAAGACTGGACCGACCTCAGCGTTCGACTCCACCCGAGCGTGTGCTGGCTCACCTTCAACTTCAATACCCTCGACATCTGGAAGGCCGCCAAAGCCGACGCCACCGTTCCTCCAGGCTTGCCGCTTGAACACCCCATGACCTGCCTGGTCTGGCGCGACGCACTCATTTCTCAATACCGGACACTCGATCCGTTGGAGGCTGCGGCGCTGCAACTCATGGTACGGGAGCAGCTGACCTTCGCGGACCTCTGCCTCTCGTTACTGGAAAGCAACGGCGATGAAGCCCCCGCCCAGGCAGCCAGCTGGCTAAAGCAGTGGGTTGTGGATGGGATCGTCGTGCGAGTTAGTCGACATCAGGCCATAGCTGAAGAACCCGCGCCATGAACCATGGCGCGGCAGCTTTCAATCCGAGTGGCAGCGGGACTTAGCGGCTGATTCTGGTGGGGTAACCGAGCGCCTGGACCAGTTCACCGACGCGTTCGGCTTCGATGCCGCTTTCGACACTCACCGTACCGGCAGCGCGATCAACGATCACCTTGGCTTCGCCATCGGCAGCCTGGATGGCCTTGGTGATCTTGCTGACACAACTGCCACATCCCATACCGGAAACTTCCAAAACGAACATAGCGGACCTCTCAAGCTGGAACGGCTTCACTCACCGCATTTACAGCTTCAACCTTGACGCTATGGCAAGGTCAAGGCCCGGCCAAGCGATTTATCTTCGTCCCGGAATCAGGCCCCATGTCGACACTCGACTATTCCCTCTCAGTCCGTGGCCACGCGTTTCAGGCGCAGCGCGTTGAAGACCACGGAAGCCGAACTTACGCTCATGGCCAATGCCGCAATCATCGACGACAAGAGATGGCCAGGTACATGATGCTCATGCCCTCCAGGCGGAGCAGCTCGGCCCGATCTCGCAGCGAACTGATGTCCGGGCCAGCCTCTTCCATCAAGGTCGTATTGCCGTGCTGAAGCTGTTTGCCGCCCACCTGGCCGCATACGCCGATCCCCGAGCCCGACTCGAACGCCTCGGGGTTGGACACGCTGTGTCCCGCCCCCCGAGTTCACCTGTAGACGCCAATCAATGCTGCGCACTGCACGTTTACCGGCGCCGGCCTTGAGAGCCGAGCGAGCAGAGGCTCATCGCGCATCCTTGTCCCCTAGACAGCGCTCCCCAACAGGTGCCTGAGCCCAGAATTACATTTTTGTAAGCTTCGTCTTGGAGGACCTGTTTGCCTGCAAACTCTGGGCACCTGACATTTTGGAAAGACCGCGGATGAAACTTCTGGTCGCTGAAGATGAACCGAAAACTGGCACATATCTGCAACAGGGGCTTAGCGAGGCTGGGTTCAACGTGGACCGGGTGATGACAGGCACCGATGCCCTGCAGCATGCCCTCAGCGAGTCCTATGACCTGTTGATCCTCGACGTGATGATGCCGGGGCTGGATGGTTGGGAGGTGTTACGGCTGGTTCGCACTGCCGGGAAAGACGTGCCGGTACTGTTCCTGACCGCTCGGGATGGGGTCGAAGATCGGGTAAAGGGGCTTGAATTGGGTGCGGATGACTATCTGATCAAACCCTTCGCTTTTGCCGAGCTTCTGGCACGGGTGCGAACTCTTCTGCGGCGTGGTACCACCGCGCCCACCCAGGCCATTCTCAGGATTGCCGACCTGGAAGTGGACTTCCTGAAGCGTCGAGCGGTTCGTAGCGGGAAGCGAATCGAACTCACAGCCAAGGAGTTCTCGCTGCTCGAACTCTTGATGCGCCGACGCGGCGAGGTACTGCCGAAATCGCTGATCGCTTCCCAGGTCTGGGACATGAACTTCGATAGCGATACCAATGTAATCGAGGTGGCCGTCCGCCGCCTGAGAGCCAAGATCGATGATGACTTTGCGATCAAGCTGATCCATACCGCACGCGGCATGGGCTACATGCTCGATGGACCGGAGCCGGAATGAAACACCTCTCCCTGACGGCGCGGATGAGCCTGATGTTCATGCTCGCCGTCACTGTCGTGTTGACGGTCGCCGGTCTTAGTTTCAACCATCTGAGTCAACGCCACTTCGAGTCGCTCGATTACCAAGTCCTGGTGGAGAAGCTTGAGTCAACACAAAGCATTCTCCAGAGACTGCCCAGTGTCACGAACATGGCCGGGTTGAAGCCGCAGTTGAATGCGCTGCTGGGCGCGCACCGTGACCTGGCGGCGATCATTCTGGACAGCGAAGGCCAGGTCTTGTTTGCTGAGCCGGCCATGGTGAATGTGCCCCAGGGACTTCGCGTCAGATCGGCCCCCACCATGTGGGAGTGGCAGGATCAAGCAGTCATGTACCGTGGCCTGACGGCCGAGATCAACATCCCTGGTCTGGCGGCCCCGTTGACGCTCTTGTTGGTGCTGGACGTCACCCATCACATGGCGTTCTTCGAAGCCCTGCAACGCTGGTTCACCATCGGGCTGGTCATCAGTGCCCTGGTCAGTGCCGCCCTCGGTTGGGTGGTCGCTCGCAGTGGTCTGAGTCCGTTGTGGCAGGTGACGCAAATGGCGGCCTCGATGTCGGCCAAGTCCCTCAAAGAGCGCATTCCCATGGAACCGGTGCCCATGGAGTTGCAGCAGTTGATGGCGTCGTTCAACGCGATGCTGGCCCGGCTCGATGAGGCTTTCGTGCGGCTGTCCAACTTCTCCGCCGACATTGCGCACGAGCTGCGAACGCCGGTCAGTAACCTGACGACTCAGACGGAGGTTGTGCTTTCGAGGAGGCGCGATATCGGGGCGTATGAGGAAACCTTGTACTCGAACCTCGACGACCTCAATCGGATGTCACGCATCATCGATGACATGCTGTTCCTGGCCAAGGCAGACAATGGACTGATCGTTACCCAGCGCGAGCAGGTCCAGCTGGAGAAGATTGTCGACAAGCTTTTCGACTACTACCAACTGGCGGCGGAGGACCGTGGTCTATCGCTCAAGGCCTCGGGGGATGGCGGTGTTCTCGGCGATGTCCTGATGTTGGATCGCGCCATCTCGAACGTGCTCTCTAACGCCCTGCGCTATACCCCCCGGGGCAACACCGTCACGGTAAACATCACCCAGACCAGCGCAGCGACCACGCTAAGCGTCGAGAACCCAGGCGAGATGATTCCTGCAGAACACCTGAAGCGGCTCTTCGACCGTTTCTATCGTGTTGATCCGGCGCGCCGAGAAGGCGGCCCCAGTAATGTTGGATTGGGGCTGGCAATCACCCGGTCAATCGTCGAGGCGCACCGGGGCCGAATCTGGTGTACCTCAGCCGGCGGCCTTACCGCCTTTCACATGGAATTTCCCCGATCAGCAAAAGCCTGAGGCGGACTTAAGGCTACCGAGGAGGTGGCCAAGCCTAGATGCTCAGCAAGGCTGGGTGCCTCGACATTACAAACCAAGTCATCCCAATTCGGTGAACAAACGGCCGCCCTCATTCAACGAAAGGCCCCCCAGACGCGAGAAGCTGAAAATTCGATTCTCCACGTCGAGTCGAGAGCCACTTTCTCAGGATAAATCGCCAAGAAACAACTTTTGGCACGGAAGCTTATTTATACGGCCTGTTGATCTTTGAGAAACACAAGAGAATGGGAATCGGAAAGAATCTAAAATAAACGCGAACTCATCGCGTACTCCTGAACTTCAGTTTCAAAGACGGCAGCGTCATGCGCAGCGTGTAGTTCCAAGCGCCCAGCACCCGCGCACCTCCGTCTATGGAGAGCCGTCCCGTGGCAAGCGGGATATCGGTTTCGAGTCCGCTGCCGAGCAGTATCAGGTCCAGTCCAAGCAAGACGGTCATGAAGAGCAGGCCGGCAAGCTATACCATCGCCGTAAGCAGCAGCCACCGACCTTTCATGCGGCGTCTGGTCGGGGCGCGTTGCCCCTCGGGTGCTTCCATCACAGCCTCGCCTCTTTGCATGCGCGAATACCGGCCAGTAGCCGCTCGCCACACCACGGCATACCGCCGGAATGCTCGGGTTAGAATGCCGCCCCGTTTTCCGTGAACTCCCGCCATGAACCACGACGCCATCGCCACCCTCGAACAGCAACTGATCGCCGCCCTGGAGCATTTTCCGGACGAGATCCGTCGCATCTTCCACGGCCGCGGAAGGCGGTGGGCGGGGTTGGAACATGTCACGGCCGACTGCCTACAGGGGATAGTGCTGGTGTCGTTATTTCGCGAAGTGGGCGAAGACGAACTCGCTGCGCTGAGGACCATGTTGCTGCGCCTCGCAGAATCGCCAGGGTGGCAGCGCAGTGGCGCTCGCACGCTGATGTTGCAGCATCGCTACCTGCTGGAAAGCACCGTGGAGCTGCTGTGGGGTGAGGCAGTGGATGAATGTGTGGTCAGCGAAGGCGGCCTGCGCTTCAAGCTGGACCTGGGCAAGAAGCAGAACAATGGCCTGTTCCTCGATATGCGCTACGGTCGCGATTGGGTTCTGGCCATTGCGCAGGGCAAGCGTGTGCTGAACCTCTTCGCTTACACCTGTGGCTTCTCGGTAGCAGCCATCGAGGGCGGTGCGGAGCATGTGGTGAACCTGGACATGGCCAGCTCGGCCTTGAGCCGGGGACGGGATAACCATCGACTGAATGGCCATGACCTCAGCCGCGTGAGTTTCCTCAGCCACGAATTGTTCAAGTCCTGGGGCAAGGTGAAGAAGCTCGGTCCTTATGACCTGGTGATCATCGACCCGCCTTCCTTCCAGAAAGGCAGCTTTGCCCTGACCCGCGACTACCAGAAGATCCTGCGCCGCCTGCCGGAGTTGCTTACCGAGAACGGGGTTGTGCTGGCCTGTGTGAACGATCCCGCCATCGGGCCGGATTTCCTCATTAAGGGGATGGCGGCGGAAGCGCCGGAACTGCGATTTGTGGAGCGGCTGGAGAATCCGCCGGAGTTCGAGGATATCGATGCGGATGCGGGGTTGAAGGCGTTGGTGTTTCAGCGGGGGTAATTGCTGGAGCCAAACGGGGTTCCGCTTCCCTCTCCCCCCCTCTCCCGGAGGGAGAGGGGGGGGCTGTCTGTGCCACGGAACGTGCAACCTGTAGGGGTGAAATCATTGGCTATGTCTGTGTTAAGTGTTGCTAGAACGTCCTGAGCCAGGCTGCTTGCCGAGTTTTGCGGATGCTTCTGGTTTCGTCCCCCCGGACGAGTCTCTTTTTCAAGCGCCGAAAGGAACCAAAGGGCTTGCCCCTGCATCCGGGTTTGGCTCCGCCAAACTACC
>NZ_SSOK01000053.1:314900-315479 GCF_029871195.1 Pseudomonas sp. BN415 | reverse complement strand
CGAGCACCAGCACTACAAGGCCAGCATCAACCTGATCAACGGCGCCTTTCGTGGCCACTTCAAGTTGCGCAGTGAGGAGTTCCTGCGCCTGAGCCAGGCGCTGATCGACGCCGACGTGGCCAGCGGCTACTACTTCGTCGCCATCCTGCTGCAACAGGGGGCGGCCGGCCTGCGGGAAGATCCGGAAATGGCCCTGCGCTATTACCGCAAGGCCGCCGACGAGGGCAGCGCCCTGGCCCAAGCCCTGGTGGCCGACAAGTTGGCCCCCATAAAGTTCGCACCGGATGTTGCCCGGCAGATGCGGCGCTGTGCAGCGGAACAGGGGAATGGGAAAGCTGCCAGAGCACTGGGTGTCCACCTGTCAGTGGCAGGTAGCTATCAAGAGGCCCTTGAGGTCTTTCAGCTAGGAGCTGCGGCAGGTGATGAAAGCTCAGCAGGACGTTTGTGGAAAGCGTTCGAGGGACCGTCCCCGACAGACACCCTCTACTACCTAGGCCAGGAGAAAGACCTCGAACGTGCCGAACGCTACAAAGCAATCTGGAGCATTCTCGCGGATTACTCCTACGCCAAGCCCTCAGT